>JANOBL010001126.1:0-15581 GCA_031411635.1 Betaproteobacteria bacterium | reverse complement strand
TGCAGGGGCAGATGCACCTGGCGCGCTACTCGCCCACCTTGCGTTTCATGATGGTGGGCGGGCTGATGTACCTGGCGTCTTCGGTGCAGGGATCGCTGGAATCGCTGCGCAGCATCAACACGATCACCCACTTCACGCATTTCACGGTGGCGCATGCCCACCTGGGCATGTATGCCTTTGTCTCGATGGTGTTGTTTGGCGCGATCTACTTCATGCTGCCGCGGGTGCTGAGTTGGGAGTGGCCCTACCCCAAGCTGATCACCTTGCACTTCTGGCTGGTGTTGGTGGGCATCGCGATCTACTTTGTGGGCTTGAGCATCGGCGGTTGGCTGCAGGGTGTGGCGATGCTGGATGCAAGCCGGCCGTTCATGGACTCGGTGACGCTCACCCTGCCCTATCTGCAATCGCGCAGCGTGGGTGGTGCGCTGATGACGCTGGGGCACTTTGTGTTTGTCGGCCACTTCATGGCGATGGCGCTGCGCTTTGGGCCGCAGCGCACCGGTGCGGCGCTGTTCTGGCAAACCAAGGTGGTTTAAGCCATGGACAGCGACATCAAACTGGTGGCGGGCGCGATGGTGGCGCTGGGCCTGGCCACGGCGGCGCTGGTGATGCTGCCGTATGTGCAGGTCAAAGACATCGTGCCCCCGCCGCAGCTCAAGCCCTACACCGACCAGCAAGCGCGCGGCCGGGCGGTGTACATCGCCAACGGCTGTGTTTACTGCCACAGCCAGCAGCCGCGTGACCGCAAGGCCGGGCCCGACATGGCGCGCGGCTGGGGCCGGCCGTCGGTGCCGGCCGACTATGCCTACGACCGGCCGCATTTGCTGGGTTCGATGCGCACCGGTCCCGATCTGTTCAACATTGGCGCGCGCCAGCCCAGCCGGGATTGGCATCTGGGCCACTTGTACCAGCCGCGCGCCTACATACCTGGGTCGACGATGCCGGCCTACCCCTACCTGTTCCGCGCCAAAGCGGCGGCCGACGAGGGCGAGACCGTGGTGGCGCTGCCGCCAAGCCACGCCCCGGCCGGCAAGCTGGTGGTGGCCTCGCCCGACGCGCTGGACCTGGTCAAGTACCTGCAGGCGCTGGACCACACCTACCCGGTGCTGCCTGCTGCGCCCAAGCCTTGAGTTGCGATGCCGCAAGACACCACCTCCGAAAAAGGTCTCAGCCCGCAGGCCGATGCGCCGCCTGCTGCGTTGCGGCCCTCCCAGGCGCGTGAGCAGGTCGACCCCACCGAGCGCAGCCAGCCGATCCCGCTGCTGGCGGCCGCGGCGATGCTGGCAGTGCTGTTGTTTGGCGCGGGCTACATCGTGTTGTCAGACCCACCCGGCACACCGGCGCTGGGCGACCGCCGCACACTGGCCGATTTGCGGGCCGGCACCACCAAGCCCGCCGGTGCGGCAATCGACGGCAAACAGCTTTTCACCGCCCACTGCGTGGCCTGCCACCAGGCCACGGGCAAAGGCCTGCCCGGGGTGTTTCCGCCGCTGGACGGCTCGGAATGGGTGTTGGGTGACCAGCGTGTGCTGGCCAACATCCTGCTGCACGGCATCGACGGCGAGATCAGCGTGGCCGGTACGGTCTACAAGGGAAACATGCCGCCGTTCAAGCAACTGGCCGATGCCGAGCTGGCGGCGCTGGCCAGCCATGTGCGCGCCGAGTGGTCCAACAAGGCAGCGGCACTGACACCGGCCTTATTCGAGCAAGAGCGCAAAACCGGCACCCGCACGGCCCCTTTTGTCGGCGGCGCCGAGTTGAAAACCTTGGCCGCCAAAGCGCCCTGAGCCGCAAGCAAGACAGGCCATGCTGCGCACCACCATCGCCAGTGCAGCGCTCGTGGTGCTGGGTGCGGCCAGCGCGTCGTGGTTGACCGAAGGTTTTCAGGTCTGGACCGCCGAAGGCGCGCGGCGCCTGGCGGTGATCGCTCACCCGGTGCCCACGCCAGTGGCGCTGCTGGCGGGGCCTGGCATGGCCGGGCTTGATCTGCGGCAGGTATTGACCAGCCCCAACCAAGTCACCCTCGTCAGCTTCGTCTACACCCGCTGCAACAGTGTCTGCCTCAGCCTGGGCAGCGGCTTCCAGCAACTGCAGCGCCAGATCATCAAGCACCGGTTGTCCGGTGTGCGGCTGTTGTCGATCAGCTTTGATCCGGCACATGACGATGCAACGCAACTGCAGCAATATGCGCAACGCTGGGCGGCCGATGCACGCCATTGGCGCTTTGCCACCGTGCCCGACAGGCAGGCCTTGCAGCGATTGCTGCAGGACTTTCAAGTCGTCGTGGTGCCCGACAGGCAAGGTGGCTTTGAGCACAACGCCGCGCTGTTGGTGATCGACGAACACGGCCGCCTGGTGCGCATCTTTGACGACACCGAGCTGGACGCGGCACTGGCCCATGCCTTGTCGATCCAGCAGCCCGGAGTGGCCGGGTGATGCGCTTGCGCCTGGCGGCCTTCCGGGGTTTGGACCGGCTCACGCTTGTTGGATGGGTGCTGCTCGTGGTGTTGCTGCTGCCACCGGTCAGACAGGCCTTGGAATCCAGCATGAGCTTGCACATGCTGGTGCAATACACCGGCTTGATGCTTGCCGGCGCGCTGTTGGCCAACCGGCTGAACGGCGACGCCGCGGCCATGCTGCAACGCTGGAACGAGTTGGGCATCGCCGGCCTGCTGGGCAGTGCCATCACGCTGGCGCTGTTGATGCTGCCGCGGGTGCTGGACCTGGCCTTGGTGGATGCACGCATCGAAGGCCTGAAGCTGGCCGCCTTGCTGATGACGGGTGCTGCGCTGCGGCTGTCCTGGCAGCGCGCGGGACTGGTGGTGCAGGCTTTTTTTCTGGGCAATGTGCTGCCGATGACGGTGGTGGTGGGCACGCTGTACCAGGACTCCACCAGCCGCGTCTGCAATGCCTACCTGCTGGACGATCAGCGCTGGCTGGGCCTGGGCCTGGTCTGGATCGCGGTGGCGATTGCCGCTGCCTGGCTGCTGCGGCTGGAGTGGCAGCGCCAGCGCGCCGAGGCGCAAACCGGCCAGCCCAGGCGCAACCGACGGGCAGGCCAGCGGCGAACATAATCCGCATCGCCGACCAGTGTGCTGCCAAGGCTTGCCGACCAAGCCGCTGTGGATTGGCTTGCCCAGGCGACGAAGCGCCTCAAGCACCAGGCGAACGCCAAAACGAGCCAAACGGGCCAAACAAGCCAAACGCATCGCCATCAGCCTCGGCCGAGGTGGCGTGTCAGCCACGCCACGATCGCGGGCGCGGACCGAAACTCGTCGACGGATCTGGCCGGTACATGGGCATGGCGCTCCTGCCACATTCGCGCAAGGGCCGCGCCCGGTCCGATTTCCAGCACGGCATGCACGCGTTGTGCGGCGATGGCATCCATGCACTCGTCCCAGGCGACCGTCTGCGCGATCTGCCGGGCCAGCGCGGTTCTTGCGCCAGACGCATCGCGCGCGCGCCCGAGCGCATTGCTGAACAGCGGCAGTGCGGGTGCCTTCAGGTTCACTCCGGCAAGGACGTGGGCAAACGATTCAGCGGCGGGCCGCATCCAACGGGTGTGTGAGGCCATCTGCACGTTCAGCAGCGTGCAGCGCCATCCCCGCGCCGCCGCTTCTGCGGCTGCGTCCTGCAAGCTGGGCCGCAGGCCCCCGAGTACCGCACTGCCAGCGTCAATCCGGATCGCGATGTCAAGGTCGAAGCGGGCGCAGAGTTCATCGATCCCCCCGTGCGCTGCCCCGCTCACGCCGAGCAAGCCGGTGGCCGCCGCCGCTGCGGCCCGGTCCATGCAGTCGGCCCGCTGGCCCGCGAGTTCGACGGCCGTACGCGCGTCGAACACGCCCGCGGCCGCGAACGCGGCCAGCTCGCCCACGCTGTAACCCGCGATGAGTGCGGGGGGCTCCACCCTGGGATGCAGTTGCGCCCACGCAGCGCAGGATGTCGCGGTCAGCAACACCTGCGCGCGGTGGTTGTGGGCGGCCTGTTCCGGCAGCGCAAGACGATCGCGCCAGTCGGCCCCCAACTCGCCTTCGAGCGACGCCACGATGTCGTCGCGCTGCAGCCAGGTCAGCATGCCTGGATGCTGCAGGCCTTGCCCCGAGAACACGAGCGCCCAGCCCATCGCCTTGCCGCTCAGGCGACGGCGCCCAGCCGGTCGACAAAGCAGGCCGCTGCCAGCGTGTCCGCGCAGCCGCCCGGCGACAGGCGCCGCGCGACGAACGCGCGGTGGATCGCCCACGCGTCGTCGAGTGCCCCGGGGTGCGCCGCGCCGCCGCCCAACAGGAAGGCTCGTGCCTGCTCGCGTGCGAACTCCAGTCCTTCGGTGCCACCGCGGTGCGCAAGGTTGCTGTCGTCGAGTTTGGCGAGGGTCTCGAAGAACACCTGTAGGTGCAGTCGCGTGCCGGCAAGTCCTCGCGCACGTGCGTCGGACCACGCCGGCACGGTCGTCTCGAAGAGCACCGGCATGCCGAGCGCCGCCTCCTCCGAGGCACTGCGCAAACCGTGTCGACGTGCCGCGAGGCCGCCGGGCAGGCGTGGCGATCGGGCACACCGCTGTCTCAGCGCGTCGCCCCAATGGCTTTGCAATGCGGCGCGCAGCGTCCCGGCCGCCAAGGGCACGCCGTCGGCCTGGACCGCAGCCGCCGCGGCGCACAGCAGACCGAGCATGAAGATCGCCCCTCGATGCGTATTGACACCTCCGGTGGCGGCCAGCATGCGCGACTCGGCGTCCATGCCGCAGCATTCCAACTGCTCGAAGGGTGCGTGGCGGGCCCCGAGTTCCGCGATGCGCACGAAGTAGCCCCGCAACGCAAAGAGGCTGCGCATGAAGGTGTGCGCATCCATGTCGTCGTGACTGCCGGTGTCGATGAACGAGACCAGGCCCGGCTTGGGCGCCAGCGCCAGCTCGTCGTGCAGCGCCAGCGTCGCGGCCCGGCCGATCGCGGCGGCGGACCAAACCCGCGCGACACTCTTCCGACACGGTCTGGGGGCGCTCACTGGACTACCCTCCGCCGGGCGCGCTCCGGGATGAGCGCCTG
Source organism: Betaproteobacteria bacterium (assembly GCA_031411635.1). Classification (GTDB taxonomy): domain Bacteria; phylum Pseudomonadota; class Gammaproteobacteria; order Burkholderiales; family Burkholderiaceae_C; genus Pseudaquabacterium. The sequence goes on along the minus strand of JANOBL010001126.1, from coordinate 10,542 downwards.
GGAGCGGCCCGGCGCGCTCACTGGAGTACCTTTCGGCTGTTCAAGGACGTCGGCATGGCACATCGCAGGGTTGTCCACGGCGGCGGGCGGTCGGCGCTTGCGACGAACCGACCGACCGCTGCGGTGGGCAACACGTGTTCAGCGCGCAGGTGTTTGCCTGCCAGGTTCTTGACTCGACGCACGCGTTGCGCCGATGTTTCGTTCCGACTTCCGTGCCTCCGGGGTGACTGCCCCGCGCGCTGGCCGCTAGACGGCCCGCATGAGACCCGCAGCCCCCGGGGTGCCGGAAGACCCAGACGGGCTACAGGGTGTAGCGCCAAGGTGTGCAGCCAGGAGCGCCAATCAGCGAGCGACCCGCCGGGCCTTCCGACACGCGAAGTCATACCGCAACTGGCAGGAGTCTGTCCATGAGCATTCGTTTTGCCGGGCTGGACTGGGCCAGCCGAACCCACGCCGCTTGCGTCATCGACGAGCACGGCAGCGTGCATCTGCAGTTCGAGGTCAACCACGACGCCGCCGGCCTGGCCGAGCTGTACCGCCGGCTGCGCAGCGCAGGCGTGACGGCCGTGGCCATCGAACGCCCCTCGGGCCTGATCGTCGATGCGTTGCTGGAGGCCGGCTTGTCGGTCGTGCCGATCCACCCCAACGTCGTCAAGGCCACCCGCCCGCGCTACCGCAGCCACGGCGGCAAGAGCGCCGCCTCTGACGCCTACTTGCTGGCCGATCTGCTGCGCACCGATGGCCATCGCTTCAAGCCGCTGGCGCCGCAGAGCGACGACATCCGCGCACTGCGCGCTTTGGTGCGTGGGCGTGACGACCTGGTGGCCACCCGGGTGCAACTGGCCAACCAGCTGCGCAGCCTGCTGCAGTCCTTCTGGCCCGGTGCTGCGGAGGTCTTCGCCGATGTGGACTCGCCCTTCGGCCTGGCCTTCATCCTGCGCTACCCCACGCCGGAGTCTGCTTCCCGTCTGGGCCCCAAGCGCATGGCCGCTTCCTGTGCCCAGCACGCCCACAGCGGCCGGCGCAGTGCGCAGGAACTGCTGGATCGGCTGCACCAAGCAGCGGCCGTCGCTGTGGGCGAACTGGTGATGGAGGCCAAGGGCGAATTGGCGCTCGGCCTGGCGCGTACCCTGGATCGTCTGGTCGATCAAATCCGCCTGCTGACCAGCCGCATCGAGCACCATGTCGGCTCCATCGACGATGGTCTCATCCGGATGAGCTTCCCGCGCGCCGGGCGCATCTGCGCGGCCCAGATCCTGGCCGAGTTGGGCGGCGTGCGCGAGCGCTTCGACAGCGACGAGCACCTGGCCGCAGAGGCCGGTGTCGCGCCGGTCACCTACGCCTCGGGCAAGTCCAAGGCCGTGACGTTCCGCTGGGCCTGCAACCACCGGCTGCGCGCGGCGCTGACCTGTATGGCCGACAACTCGCGCCACACCAACGCCTGGGCCGCCAGCGTCTATGCGAAGGCCAGAGCGCGCGGCTGCGACCACCCACATGCCGTGCGAATCCTTTCGCGCGCTTGGCTGCGTGTCATCTGGCGCGCCTGGACCGACCGCAAACCCTAGGACCCGGCCCTCCATGGGGGCGCGCAGCTCGTCCTCAAAACGGCAGGGGGTTGACACAGGGTGTCTCATGCCGCACCCGCGAACGCCCGCGCCCGTTGCTCAACTACCGCCGGGGCGCGCTGCAACAGGTCGGCCCCGTCCAGCCGCTTGATGAGCAGGCTGCTGCACCGACCGGCTCGCCAGGTGCGCCATTCGCGCCAGGCCGTGGCCATGCCGTCGCTGAAGACCAGCTCGCCATCGACGCGCAGGGTCGGTGGCATGCAGCCATCGAGCATGTCGGCAGCTTCGTCGGCCTCTCGCTCGCCATCGACGGCCACCCACAGGTCCAGATCGCTGCGCTCATGCACATAGCGCATGGCGGTCACGCACTGCCAGCCGACGCTGCCGTAGACGCGCGCCCGCAGCCCGCGCGCGCCGAGCTCCGTTGCGGTAGTGCGCAGCGCCTGGCGGTCGATCCTCGGCAGCTTGGGCAGGACTTCCGCCAGCGTGGGGAACTCGGAGAACAGGGCCACGCGGGCCCAGGGCAATTGCAGTGCGACGAGCCGGCGGTTCCAGCGCGCGGGCAGGCACAGGCCGAGCGAGACCGGATCGCAGGGGTCGCGGCGGGGCACGCGCTGCCGCGTCACGACGAGGGGGAGGCCATGCGCCGCCCAGTGCACAAGGCCTTCGCGGACCTCGTCGTCCCAGTCGGCAGCGAGGATGTCGCGCCACCCGGCGCTCGACACGATCGCGAGCTGATGTCGGCGCAGCGGGTGCATCGTGGTCCCCTTCAAGCGCTCACACGGCGGCGAGCACCCGTTGCACGACGCTGGCCGCCAGCCGCCGGCCACCGCGCTGCGCGCCATCCTGGGCGCGCTGGTCCGAGGTCGGCGCTTCGGCCATCGCCTCGCGCAGTGCGGCGGCCAGGTCCCCCTGCCAGAGCGCGCGCACACCACCCATCGCGACATAGTTCGCCACGCCCGGCGCGAACACCGGGTTCGAGCGCGACATCTCCTCCAGCAACTCGGGCGCGAGCTTGGTGATGCGGGCCATCGCCGGCAGCCGCATGACACGGATCTCGGCCTCCGGCAGCGCGTCGCAGGCGTCGGCGATCAGGCCGGAGGTGATGAAGCCGCCGGACAGTGCCTGGTCGTAGACGACGCCGAGCACCCGGTGGCCGCGGCGCCTCGCCAGGTCGATGCACATGCCCAGATGCGCCATCGCGCGATTGATGCCCAGCAGCTCGTCGCGCCGGCGCAGCTGCTGCCCCTGGGTGTCGATCAGCATCAGGATCGGCCGCCCGGGATGCCGGTGCATCGTGTCGAGCACCACCTGCGCCTGCGCCAGCGCGAGGCGCACGCCGATCGGCGCATGGTTTGTCGTGCCGATGACTTCGATCGGTGCGCCGTCGAAGGTCACGGACCCGAGCAAGAAGTCGCCCTCGGCGCGAACCCCGTGGTCGGGGCCGAAGAGCCGGGTGGCCAGCGTCGTCCAGTCCATCGCCGTCACTCCTCGGCCATGGTGCGCAGGCCGCGCACCTGTTCCACATCCATCTCGGCGATGCGTTCGGGCTCGTGCACGCCCAGGCTCGCCCACAATGTGAGCGCCTCGGTATCGCCGTCCAGGCCTTCCGGCAGCAGTGCCAATCGTGCGGACAGCAAACGGTGCTCGGCCTCCAGCGATCCGAGCGTCACGGCGCGGGCCGCCGACAACGCTGCGATCGCGGCGCCGCGGAAGGCGTGCACGTCGTCCTCCACCAGCGCGTCGCAGTCGCCGATCAGCCAGCGGTGTTTGCCGCCGGTGGTGCGCCAGACCAGCGCGCGGTCGCGCGAATCGAATTCGTCGACGCCGTGTGAGGACTCGATCACTTCCGGGCCCGACATAGCCAGCCGGCCGACGTCGCTCATCACCACGTGGTCCGCACAGCGCGCGACGATGCCCATGCCGCCGAAGCAGCCGTTGGCGCTGCCGATCAGCACGATGACCGGGATGCCGGCGGCACGCACGTCGAGCAGCGCGCGCATCACTTCCGACACGGCGATCAGGCCCGCATTGGCCTCGTGCAGACGCACACCGCCCGAGTCGGCCAGCAGCAGCACGGCAACAGGGCGGTCGCGCAGCGCGCGCTGCAGCAGCCCGACCAGCTTGGCACCGTGCACCTCGCCGACGCCGCCGCCCAGGATGGGGCCGTCCTGCGCGGCCACGAACACTGCGCTGTCGTCGAGTCGGCCGCGGCCGATCGCCACGCCGTCGTCGAAGGCGCAGGGCACGCCCAGTTGCGCGAGGTGCGGGCTCATCACGCGCTCGGACGGCGGCAGCCACTCGTGGAAGCTGCCCGCGTCGAGCAATTGTGCGAGACGCGCGCGCGCGGAGCATTCGGCGTAGCTGATCACGGCCGGCCTCCCGTCGGCAGTTCGGCGACCGCCTGGTCCAGCCGCAGGCTGACGACCGCCGGCGTGGCGCCCATGTCGTGGATCGAGACCTTGACGCCGGCCAGGACGTGCCGGGCGTGGAAGTCGGCCAGCACCGCAGACCAGATCGGGCCGAAGCCGCGTGCCGAGGTTTCGACATGGATGCGGCACTGCGGCGCTGTGCCTGGCTCATCCGGCTCGAGCAGCACCTCCAGGTTGCCGGAACCGACGACGCCGACCAGCACCGGCGCGAACGGCGCCACGGCGCGCTGGCCGTCGTAGCAAAAGTCCAGGGCTTCGATGCCCGCATGAAGGCTCATGTGATTCTCCGGTTCACCAGTTGCGGAACCGCCGGGGCGGCTGGTAAAGGCCGCCGGAAGCGCGCACGAGATCGCGCATGCTGCGGGCGGCCAGCAGGTTGCGGGTGGCGTCGCGCGGATCGATGCCGAGATCCTGCGCACGCCGGATGACGCCACGGTCGCGCAGGTTCTCGACCATCTGCCGGTCGCGGGCGAGGCCCACCGACGTGTAGCCGGCGACGCCGCGGATAGCCTGCTCGCGCTCCTCGTCGCTGCGGCACAGCAGCAGGTTGGCGATACCTTCCTCGGTGAGAATGTGGGTTACGTCGTCGCCGTAGATCATGATCGGTGGCAGTTGCATGCCAGACTGCTCGGCGAGCTGCCAGGCGTCGAGATGCTCGACGAACGCGGGTTGCATGTGCTCGCGGAAGGTCTCGACCATCTGCACGACGAGCTTCTGGCCGCGCGGTGTGCCCGCGGCGCCACTGCGGCCCTGGCGCGCCTCGCGGCCGGCCTTCAGCCAGGCCGGGCTGACGTGGCGCCGGCCGCGCGCGTCGGCGCCCATGTTCGGCGCGCCGCCGAAGCCGGCAATGCGGCCCAGCGTCGCCGTGGAGCTGTTGCCGTGCAGGTCGATCTGCAGCGTCGAGCCGATGAACAGGTCGCAGGCATAGTGCCCGGCGGCCTGGCAGAACGCACGGTGGCTTCTCAAAGAGCCATCGGCACCGGTGAAGAAGACATCGGAGCGCTCGCGGATGTAGTCCTCCATGCCCAGCTCGGAGCCGAACGAATGGATCGATTCGACCCATCCCGCTTCTATGGCCGGGATCAGCGCCGGGTGGGGGTTCAGCGCCCAGTGCCGGCAGATCTTGCCCTTCAGCCCGAGCGACTCGGCATAGGTCGGCAGCAGCAGCTCGATGGCCGCGGTGTCGAAGCCGATACCGTGGTTCAGGCGCTGCACGCCGTATTCGGCGTAGATGCCCTTGAGGGCCATCATCGCCATCAGCACCTGGATCTCGCTGATCTGCGCCGGGTCGCGCGTGAACAGCGGTTCGATGAAGTTGGGGCGCGGCGCCTGCACGACGAAGCCGACCCAGTCGGCCGGGATGTCGACGCGCGGCAGCGCCCCGTCGGCCACCAGTTCGTTGACCTGGGCGATCACGATGCCGCCGGAGAACGCCGTCGCTTCGACGATCGCCGGTGTGTCCTCGGTGTTCGGGCCGGTGTAGAGGTTTCCTTCAGCATCGGCCGCGTGCGCGGCGACCAGCGCGACCTTCGGCGTCAGGTCGACGAAGTAGCGCGAGAACAGCTCGAGGTAGGTGTGGATCGCGCCGATCTCGATGCGGCCCTCGGAAACCATCCCTGCCAGTCGCGCACCCTGTGGGCCGGAAAAGCTGAAATCCAGCTTCGCGGCGATGCCGATGTCGAACAGGTCGAGGTGCTCCGGTAGCGCCAGCACTGACTGCAGCATGTGCAGGTGATGCACGCGCTGCGGATCGAGCTGCACCAGCGCCTTGGCCAGGAAATCGGCCTGCTTCTGGTTGTTGCCTTCCAGGCAGACGCGATCGAAGGGTTCGATCACCGCTTCGAGCAGCAGCCCGATGGCATCGGCGGGTAGCAGCTTGCCGCGCAGCCGCCCGCCGAGAGCCTGCCCGGCGCGTGCCAGGCGTGCCGCTCGGTTGTCGGCGCGGGAGTTCCAGTTCCTGTGGGTCATGGGATGGGCCAGCGAGTTGGGATCAGAAGACGACGAAGAGCGGCCAGACGACCGCCGGCGCGATCAAGGTGACGCCGGCGCCGTAGACCCTCGAGTGAATGGAGTGCGAGGTCATAGCTCACAGAGGTGGTGTCGGATCGTTCCGCCGCCCGCGAAAGGTTGCCGGTCTCCATGAAGGCGAGCAGCGATGGAGCTTGCGAAGCTGATCTCGTCATCGATTGGCGGCCGCGGGCCCACATTTCCTCGTCCGCAGAGGATCAATCGGCCTTGATGTTGCCGGCCTTGACCACCTCGGCCCAGCGCTTGGTTTCGGCGGCGACGAAGTCGCCGAAGGCCTTGCCGGCGAGCGTCGGCGGCTCCGCGCCGACGTTGGCCCATGCCGTCTGCAGTTCCTTGGACGCAAAAGCGGCCTTCAACTCGGCGCTCATGCGCTCGACCACCTGCGCAGGCGTGCCCTTGGGTGCCCACAGGCCGGACCAAGTGCTGACCTTGTAGGTGGGCAAGCCGGCTTCGGCCGCAGTGGGGAGGTCGGAGAAGCCCGGCGCGCGCTTGTCGCCGGCCACCGCGATCGCCTTCAGCCGCCCGCCCTTGATGTGGTTGGCCGACGAGCCGAGGCCGTCGAACATCATGTCGACCTGGCCGCCCATCAGGTCCTGCAGCGCCGGGCCCGCGCCGCGGTAGGGCACGTGGATGAGGAAGGTCTGCGTCTGCGCCTTGAACAGTTCGCCCGCGAGGTGGTGCGAAGAGCCGTTGCCCGCCGAGCCGTAGCTGACCTTGCCGGGGTTGGCCTTGAGGTAGACGATCAGGCCCTTCAGGTCGGTCGCCGCGATGTTCTTCGGGTTGACGATGATCACCTGCGGCACGCTCGCAATCAGCGCCACCGGGATGAAGTCGTTGGCCAGGTTGTAGTCGAGCTTCGGGTAGACCGACGGCGCGATCGTGTGGTGCACGCCGCCCATGAACCAGGTGTAGCCGTCGGGTGCGGCCTTGGCCGCCAGGCCCGCTCCAAGGTTGCCGCCCGCGCCGCCACGGTTGTCGATGATCACCTGCTGGCCAAGCTGCTTCGTCAGTTGCGCCGACAACGGCCGCGCGAAGGCGTCGGTGCCGCCGCCGGCAGGAAACGGCACGACGATGGTCACCGGCCGGGTCGGCCACGCCGCCTGGGCCATCGCGGCAGCGGGGATCAGGGCCGAGGCTGCCGCCAGCAGCAGGGTGGCGCGGCGGGCGGCATCATGAGAGTGAAGGCGCATTGTTGTCTCCGGGCGTCGATGGTTGGGCTTTGATGGGGCGTGACCTTATCGGCCGGGCCCCCGCCCATCAATCAACCTGGGTCGGCCACCTTTACGCGAGCCGGAACGATGCGCACTCTCAACCTCGCCGCGGGTCGCTCGCGGGCGTGGTCTCGAGCTGCGCCGCATAGCTGCGGCAGGCCGCCAGCAGCGACAGCAGGTTGGGGTCGCGCTCGCGCGTGCGCAGGAAAGCGACGCTGATGCGCTGAAGCAAGGCATAGCGCGCCTGGAGCGGGATCAGCTGCACCTCGCGCGGCAGCACCGGTCGGATGCGGCCCGGCAGCAGCGTGCAGCCGATGCCGCCGCCGACCAGGTTCATCAGCGAGAAGATGTCGCCGGTGGTCATCACCACGTTCGGCGTGAAGCCGGCGATGCGAAACGCCTCGACAAAGCGGCGCGTGGTGACGAAGCCCTCGGTCAGGCTGACGAAGCTCTGGTCGGCGCACTGCGCGAGGTCGATTGCCGCCTGTCCGGCGTAGGGCGAGCCGGCGCTGGCGGCGAAGAAGATGTCGTCCTCGAACAGCAACTGCGACTCGATGTCGGGCGCTCCCTCGGGCTCGCCCATCAGCGCGGCGTCGACCGCACCGTCGCGCAGCCAGAGCAGCAGGTCGGCGTTGGAGCCGAGCACCAGCTCGGTGTGGATGTCGGGCTTGCGCAGCTTCAGGGCCATGATCAGCGCCGGCACCGTGCCGCTGGTCAGCGAGTACAGCGAGCCGATGCGGATGCGGTCGGCCGCGTATCCCGCCACTTCGCGCACCGAGCGGATGCCTTGGGACATCGTGCGCAGCACCTCCCTTGCCACGTCTGCCAGCGCCTGCGCCGCGTCGTTGGGCAGCAGGTTGCGGCCCTGCGGTCGAAACAGCGTGCAGCGCACGCCGGACTCGAGCGAGTGCAAGGCCCGGTGCACGCTGACCGGGCTGGTGCCCAGGCGCTCGGCAGTCCGCCCGAGGCTGCCGGCCTCGATGAAGGCCAGCAGGATCTCGAGCTTGCGGAAGGTGATCTCTTCGTCGATGCGAGGCGTCATGGCGGACTCTCGCAACAGGATACGCTGGGAAGTCGTGGCTGCGCATCATGCACAACGTCTGTGGCGTGCCTGCGCTGCCGAAAACCCGAACTACATCCCGAGGTAGGCGGCCTGCACCTCGGGGCGCTCGCGCAGATCATGGCCGGTGCCTTCGAGGGTGATCCTGCCCGTCTCCATCACGTAACCGCGATCCGCGAGCGAAAGGGCGAAGTGAGCGTTCTGCTCGACAAGCAGGATGGTCGTGCCCTGGCTGCGCAGCCGCTGGATGGTCTCGAAGATCTCCCGAACGATGAGCGGCGCCAGGCCCATCGACGGCTCGTCCAGCAGCAGCAATTGTGGCCGCCCCATGAGCGCGCGCCCCATGGCCAGCATCTGCTGTTGGCCGCCAGAGAGCATGCCTGCCGCCGCATGCCGCTTCTGACGCAGCATGGGAAACATCGTGTACACCGCATCCAGATCGGCGGCCACCGATCCGTCCTGCGTCCGGCAGACGGCACCGAGGGCCAGGCCGCACTGCACTGGATGTCGATGGGCCACGGCTACGAACTCACCGGCCTCGACGTGCTCCAAGCCCACCAACTGGCCATCCAAGCCGCTCGGACCAGCCAGCAGATCGAACAGGCCCAGGCCACCATCGAGCAGGCCATGGCTGCCGACCGCCCCAAGTCGGCCTGGATGACGCGCCCCGGAATGCCGACCTGAGCAAGCTGCTGTTCGACTTCACCGATTCCAGCGCAGTACAGGCCTGGACCGTGATCATCGACCGCGTCATGGGCGGCGTCTCGCGCAGCAGACTGGAACACGACCCGGCGGGCCACGCCGTCTTCAAGGGCACGGTCTCGCTGGAACGGAACGGTGGCTTCGCCTCGGTGAGGTCCACCAGCCCTGCCGATCGCAGCCAGTGCGGTGCAACCTCGTGCGCAATCGATGTAAGCGAAGTACGTGGCCGCCATGGTCGAAGACCGCGTGCTGGTGGATGACGCCGAAACCTTCGACGCCCTGCTGCACCGATGCCAGGCGCTCGGCAACAAGGTGAACGCGGCAGTGCGGGGGACAGCATGACGCCCTGCCCTTGTAGGATGGCGTCAACAGGTCGCAGCCCAATGGCGTCGGCCGGGTTCGCAGCGAAAAAATCTGGGGGTATGCGTGCGGGTACCGCTCAAAATAAAATAAATAAAGATCAATAAAAACAGTAAGTTAGGATTGCCTTGAAACTCGCCACCTGGAATGTCAACTCACTCGGCGTGCGCCTGCCGCAACTGCTGGACTGGCTGGCCGTGCAGCAGCCCGAGGTGCTGGTGCTGCAGGAAACCAAGCTCACCGACGACAAATACCCGCAGGCCGAGATCATGGCCGCCGGCTGGCACAGCCTGTGGTTTGGCCAAAAAACCTACAACGGCGTGGCCTTGCTGTCGCGCAGCCCGGCCACCGAGGTGGTCAAAAATATTCCCGGTTTTGACGATCCGCAAGCCCGGGTGGTCGCCGCCACGGTGCACGGTCTGCGCGTGGTGGGCGCGTATTTTCCCAACGGCCAGGCACCGGGCACCGAGAAGTTTGCCTACAAGATGGCCTGGTTGACGGCGCTGCACGGCTGGCTGCGCGACGAACTGAGCCGCCACCCCCGGCTGGTGCTGATGGGCGACTACAACATCGCGCCCGAAGACCGCGATGTGTTTGATCCGGTGGCCTGGGCCGGCCAGATCCATTGCACCGACGAAGAGCGGGCGCACTTCAGGGCGCTGTGTGGGCTGGGCCTGGTGGATGCGTTCCGGCTGTTCGAGCACCCGCCGCGCACCTGGAGCTGGTGGGATTACCGCAACCTGGCGTTCCGCAAGAACCAGGGCCTGCGCATCGACCACATCCTGGTCAGCCAGGCCTTGCAAGCCCAGGTGGCAGCTTGGTCGATAGACAAGCTGCCGCGCAAAAACGAGCGGCCCAGCGACCATGCGCCGGTGCTTGTGGAGTTGACCGGCTGAGATTAACTCCCTCCCCCGGGCAGGGGGAGGGTTGGGGTGGGGGTCGAATCAGCGCAGCCTCTGGCATCGATACCCCCATCCCGGCCTTCCACTTCGCCGCTTGCAAGCGGCTCAGATTCGCCAGGCGAACGACAGGCCGCAGGGCCAGTCACCCGTCCAGGCTCATCCCCCTGGCAGGGGGAAGGTGAGAACGGGCGCTGCGCGCTGACTTCAGATTGCCTCAGTCTTCCAGCCCCAACTCCTGGATCTTGCGGGTGATGGTGTTGCGGCCGATGCCCAGCTTGTGCG
>JANOBL010001125.1:0-9672 GCA_031411635.1 Betaproteobacteria bacterium | reverse complement strand
TCAGCAGCGGCTGCAGGCCGACGATCTGCGCCACGGTGCCGGCCGGGGCACCAGCCTTGACGGCAGCCCACACGCCGCCCAGGTAGCCCGCATGCATCAACACCCCGCTGACCGCCAGATGCCCCCACTGCACCCGGCCCTGCGGCCAGGCCACGCCGGCCAGCCGGATCCAGAGTCCAAACGCCAGCAGCGACAACATATAGCGCCAGCACAAAAAAGTCAGCGGCGGCGCATGCGGCATCGCCAGCCGGGCCACCACAAAGCCGGTGCTCCAGACGCCGACAAAAACCCAGGGCATGGCTGCCAGCAGGGCTGGCTGGCGGGCTTGGGTGGCCAAACTCACCGTGCCTTGGCCCGGATTTCCGGCACCGCGCGCTGCAGGTAGTACACCATCGACCAGATCGTCAGGATCGTGGCCACAACGATCAGCACCGTGCCCCACAGCCGGGTGTCGATGACGCCGAACAGTGCGCCGTCGAACAGCAGGAACGGGATCGCCGTCATCTGGGTGGCGGTTTTGAGCTTGCCCAGCATGTGCACCGCCACGCTGCGCGACGCGCCGATCTGCGCCATCCATTCGCGCAGCGACGAGATTGCAATCTCGCGGCCGATGATCACCAGCGCCACCAGCACATCCACCCGGTCCAGCTTGACCAATATCAGCAGGGCCGCGCAGACCAGGATCTTGTCGGCCACCGGATCGAGGAACGCACCAAAGGCCGAGGTCTGGTTCAGCTTGCGCGCCAGCCAGCCGTCCAGCCAGTCGGTGGCGGCAAACACCACAAACATCACGGTGGCCACCAGGTTGCGGGTGGCGGCGTCCAGAGGCAGGTAAAACACCCCGACGATCAGCGGGATCGCCACGATGCGGGCCCAGGTCAGCAAGGTCGGCAACGTGAGAAACATGAAGCCATTGTGCAGGAGCGTTGCGGGTGCGACGGTTCTGGCGCACCGGGGCTGGCGCAGCGCCCGGTCTGGCGCAGCGCTCGGTCTAGCGCAGCGCTCGGTAGATCGCCTCGGCCAAGTCGTGCGAGATGCCGTCCACGCTTTGCAACTCGTCCACGCTGGCCGCCGCCACGCCGCGCAGGCCACCAAAGCGCTGCAGCAGGTTGGCGCGTTTCTTCGGGCCAACCCCGGCAATGTCTTCCAGCTTGCTGCCACCAGTGCGTACGCTGGCGCGTTTGGCGCGCATGCCGGTGATCGCAAAGCGGTGCGCCTCGTCGCGGATCTGCGCCACCAGCATCAGCGCGGCCGAGTCGTGGCCCAGGTAGACCTTGTCGCGGCCGTCGGCAAATACCAGTTCTTCCAGGCCTACCTTGCGGCCTTCGCCTTTTTCTACCCCGACGATCAGCGCCAGGTCCAGGCCCAGCGCACTGAACACCTCGCGCGCCATCGCCACCTGGCCCCGGCCACCGTCTACCAGCACCAGGTCCGGCAAGCGCAAGGCCTTGGCCGGCGGTGCCGACTCGGTGCCGGCAAGCTGGGCCGCAGCACGCGCCTCGGCCACCTTGGCATAGCGCCGCATCAGCACCTGTCGCATCGCGGCGTAATCGTCGCCGCCGGTGATGCCATCGATGTTGTAGCGCCGGTACTCGGCCGGCCGCATCGCATGCTGCTCGTAGACCACGCAGCTTGCCTGGGTGGATTCACCGGCGGTGTGGCTGATGTCAAAACACTCGATGCGCAGCGCATCGATGTCGGTGATGCCCAGATCCAGCGCCTCCACCAGCGCCCGGGTGCGCTCGCGCTGCGAGCCTTCTTCGGCCAGCAGCCGGGCCAGCGATATCTGCGCGCCTTTTTCGGCCATCTCCAGCCAGACCCGGCGCTGCTCACGCGGCTGGTGCTGGGCATTGAGCTTGACGCCGGTCTGCTCGCCCAGCGCGGCCAGCAGCTCAGGCGCCACCGCGTGGCTCAGCACCAGTGCCGGTGGCGGCGCCACGCCCAGGTAATGTTGAGCGATGAAGGCTTCCAGCACCTGCTGCTCGATCGAGATCGCCTCCTGGCGGTCTTCGGCCTCGGTTTCGGTCAGTGCGCTGGCGTCTTCCACGTGGGTGGGAAAGTAGGCCCGGTCGCCCAGATGCCGGCCACCGCGCACCATCGCCAGGTTGACGCAGGCGCGGCCGCCCAGCACCTTGACGGCCAGGATGTCCACATCGCGGTCGCGCGAGGACAGGCTGCTTTCGTCCATCGATTGCTGGTGCAGCACGCGCGACAAGGCACTGATCTGGTTGCGCACCTCGGCGGCACGCTCAAACTCCAGCGCGTCGGAAAACACCATCATCTGGGCTTGCAAGGCATTGACCACCTGGTCGGCATCTCCCAGCAAAAAACGCTCGGCATTGGACACGTCGCGCCGGTAATCGGCCGGCGAGATCAGCCCCACGCAGGGGCCGGAGCAGCGGCGGATCTGGTACAGCAGGCAGGGCCGCGAGCGGTTGGCATACACCGTGTCCTCGCAGGTGCGCAGCCGGAAGGCTTTTTGCAGCAGCAGGATGGTTTCTTTCACCGCCCAGGCGCCGGGGTACGGGCCAAAGTAAGTGTGCTTGCGGTCCACCGCGCCGCGGTAATACGCCACCCTTGGGAAGGCATGGTGCTGCAGCTTCAGGTAGGGGTAGCTCTTGTCGTCGCGAAACAGGATGTTGAACTTGGGCGCCAGCGTCTTGATCAGGTTGTTTTCCAGCAGCAGCGCCTCGGCCTCGGTGCGCACCACCGTGGTTTCCAGCCGGGCGATGCGGCTGATCATGTGGCCGATACGGGTGCCACCGTGGTCTTTCTGAAAGTAGCTGGCGACGCGCTTTTTCAGGCTGCGCGCCTTGCCGACGTAAAGCACGTTGCCCTGGGCATCGAAGTAGCGGTAAACGCCGGGCAGGCCGGGCAGCGCGGCCACCTCGGCCAGCAGGCGCTCATGGGCCAGGTTGTCGGGGGCCAGGTCGTCGGGGGCCAGGTCTTCGGGGGGCAGCGTGGGATCGGCAGGCAGGGACATGGGTGGACGGCAGCGCGGATGGGCAATTCTGCCGCCGGGCTGATGGCCCACAGGCGCCACCAATAATCCAAGCATGGTGTGGGACCTCTTCTGCCGCGTGATCGACAACTTTGGCGACATCGGCGTGTGCTGGCGGCTGGCAGCCGGGCTGGCGCAGCGTGGCCTTGCTGTGCGGCTGTGGACTGACGATGCATCGGCGCTGGCCTGGATGGCACCCCAGGGCGCACCGGGTGTGTTGGTAATCGCCTGGACCGATGCTGCACCGGACCTGGCACCGGGCGCGGTGGTGATCGAGGCTTTTGGCTGCAGCCCGCCCGACCGATTTGTCGCCCGCATGGCCTTGCAAAGCCCAGCGCCGCTGTGGATCAACCTGGAATACCTCAGCGCCGAGCCCTATGTCGAGCGATCCCACGGCCTGCGCTCACCGCAGTTCAGCGGGCCCGGGCGGGGACTGGACAAGTGGTTTTTCTACCCCGGATTCACCGTCAGCACCGGGGGCTTGTTGCGCAGCGGCGCTGCGCTGACGGGTGACCGGGCAGCGGCGCTGGCCTGGGTGGCGGCGCAAGGCTGGGGCGCGTTGGCTGGCGAGTTGGCGATCACGGTGTTTTGCTACCCGAACCCGGCATTGCCAGCGTTGCGGCAGTTGCTGGCCGGCCAGCCCCTGCTGCTGCGCGTGCCGCCGGGTGCGGCGCTGGCCCAATTGCAGGCCCTGGCGCTGCCGGCAGCGGTGCGCCTGCTGCCGCTGCCCCACCTCAGCCAGCCGGATTTTGACCAGCTCCTGGCCGCTGCCGACTTCAACCTGGTGCGTGGCGAAGACTCGTTTGTGCGCGCGCAAACCAGCAGCGGCGCACCCTTTTTGTGGCAGATCTATCCGCAAGCCGATGGTGCGCATGCGGCCAAGCTGGGCTGTTTTCTCGATCTGTACCTGGCAGATTGGCCTGCGGCCGAGCTGGCCACGGCTGCTGCGGTGCGGGCGGCGTTCATGGCTTTCAACAGCCTGGCGCCATCGCCAGCGGCGCTGCCCGACCGCCGCACCTGGGCCGCGCAGCACGCCCGCTGGCAGCAGCGGCTGGCCCAACAAGCCGACTTGTGCACCCAACTGATGGACTTTGCCAAAGCCAGAACGGCATGAACGGGCGCTAGAATCTTGGGCTTTGCGCCAAGCATCAGGACTACGGACTCCCCCCATGAAAATCGCTCAAGAAATCCGCGCCGGCAACGTGATCATGCAGGACAAGAACCCATGGGTGGTGCTGAAGACCGAATACTCACGCGGCGGCCGCAACGCCGCCACGGTGCGCATGAAGTTGAAAAGCCTGCTGAACAACCAGGCCACCGAGCTGGTGTACAAGGCCGACGACAAGATGGACCAGGTGATTCTGGACAAGAAAGACTGCACCTACACCTACTTTGCCGATCCGATGTACGTGTTCATGGACGGCGACTACAACCAGTTTGAGGTCGAAGCCGAGAACATGGGCGACGCGATCAACTACCTGGAAGACGCGATGCCGGTGGAAGTGGTGTTCTACGACGGCAAGGCGATCTCGGTGGAGCTGCCCACCTCGCTGGTGCGCGAAGTCACCTGGACCGAGCCGGCGGTGAAGGGCGACACCTCGGGCAAGGTGCTGAAACCCGCCAAGATCTCCACCGGCTTTGAAGTGCCGGTGCCGATCTTTGTGGCCCAGGGCGACAAGATCGAAATCGACACCCGCACGCACGAGTACCGCAAGCGGGTTTGATCGCTTGCTTCAGCTTCCAGAACAGGGCACTTCGGTGCCCTTTTTTCATGGTGCTACCGTGATGGCCCATGAGCTTTGATTTCGACGCGGCGGTAGGCACGCCGCACCGCATGCAGCCCGGCCTGCGCCGGTTGGCGCCGGGCGCACGGCACCTGACACCGGCGGTGGTGCCGCACCGCGGCCATGCCCGCCACCTGCGCGAAAAGCTGGCGGTGTTGTCCAGCTTCCATGGGCAGGCCTTGTTGTGCCAAGCCGGTTTTAATGCCGGCCCGGCATTGGCGGCGCTGGCCCACCATGCTGCGAATGAACATCCACAGGCGCTGCGGGTGGACGGTGAGCGCTGGCACGCACCGTGGCTGGGCTGGGCGCTGGACGAGCACCAAACCCCGCAGGACACCCAAACCGGCTGGCCCGAGATCGGCCCGCTGCTGCTGCAACTACCGGCGCCCTGGCGCCGGGCGGCGCTGCTGGCGCTGGCGTTTGAAGAGGACTTTGCAATCCTGGACGCTGCCACCGGCACCCTGCCCTGGCTGGCCGTGGCGCTGCCGTCGATGTGGGCGCCCGAAGACAAGATCGGCCGCCACTTTACCGAGGTGCATGCGCCGGTGGCCGACAACCGGCTGATCGTGGGTGCGGCCGATCACCTGGTGCGCTTGGTCACTGGCACCGACACCTGGGAGCGTTTTGTCTGGACGCTGAGCCCCCATCCCCGCCTGCACGCCCATCCACAACGGGTGGACCCGGCGCGCTGGGCTGATGTGGCGACTGACGGGCTGGACGATGCCCGCATCGCCGCACAAACCTGGTGGCGCACCGAGCGCCAGACCTTTCTGCCGGTGCCGGGCTTGGCCGCCGACGCGGCGCAGGCAGTGTTCACGATCCATGTGCAAGTGACACCGCTGGCGCGGGCCTTCACGCAGCCCGGACAGGCGGCGCGGGTGCACGCGGCGCTGGCCTCGATGAGCCCGGCGGTGCTGGCCTACCGGGGCCTTGCCACGGTGCAGCCGGCGCTGCTGCGCTGCCTGGCGCAGCAAGCGGGCCAGGCAAGCAGCGCACCCCCGCCGTGAGCTGGGGCCCACTGCGGCCGGCGCGCATCGATTTCAGCAACGCCGATCCACCTGCCGCCCCCGAGTTTGGCGATGTCTACCATGCCCGCGCCGGTGCGCTGGCCCAGGCCCGGCATGTGTTTTTGGGCGGCAACGGTTTGCCCGGGCGCTGGGCCGGCCGGCGGCGTTTTGTGCTGCTGGAAACCGGCTTTGGCCTGGGCCACAACTTTCTGGCCACCTGGGCCGCCTGGCAGCAAGACGCCCGGCGCTGCGATCAGCTTTGGTATGTAGCGATTGAAAAACACCCACCGCTGCAAGCCGACCTGGTGCGCGCCCATGCCCAATCGCCGCTGCCCCAGCTTGCGGCTGAGTTGCTGGCCCACTGGCCGGCGCTGACACCCGACCTGCACCTGATCGCCTTCAACGCTGGCCAGGTGCGCTTGCTGCTGGCCTTGGGCGACATCCACCAGGTGCTGCCTGAGCTGGTGGCCCAGGTGGATGCGTTTTACCTGGACGGTTTTGCGCCGGCGCGCAACCCGGCGATGTGGGATGCACACCGGCTGCGCGGCCTGCACCGGCTGGCCGCGCCCGGCGCCACGCTGGCCACCTGGAGCGTGGCCGGTGCAATGCGCCAAGGCCTGCAAACAGCAGGCTTTGTGCTGGACAAAGTGCCCGGCCTGCCGCCCAAGCGCGAGATGACGGTGGGCCGCTTTGCGCCGCGTTTTCATGCCCCCGCGCCACCGGGCCGGCAACCCCTGCCGGATGCTCTGCGGCCCGGCCTGCAGGTGGCCGTGATCGGTGCCGGCTTGGCCGGGGCTGCGGTGGCCACCGCGCTGGCCCGGCAGGGGCTGGACGTGTTGGTGTTTGACCGCCAGCCTGGTGCCGCGGGCGAGGCCTCGGGCAATGCCGCCGGGCTGTTCCACGGCATCGTGCATGGCCATGACGGCCCCCATGCCCGCTGGCTGCGCGCTGCCGCGCTGCACACCGAGCGGCTGCTGCGGCCCGGGATCGAAACCGGCCTGCTGCCCGGCGCCATCAACGGCCTGCTGCGCGGTGAATCCACGCTGGACGCGGCAACGATGGCCGGGTTGATCGCGCAGCAGGCACTGCCAGCCGGCTACGTGCGTGTGCAAGCTGGCGCGCTGCCCGACGGCCGGGCCGCCTGGCTGTACCCGGGTGGCGGCTGGGTGGCACCGGCCGCGCTGTGCGCGCACTGGCTGGCCGCGCCCGGCATCAGGTGCCGCTTCAACACCCAGGTCCAGCAGTTGCAGCCACGCGCCGGACGCTGGTGCTTGTTGACAGCGGCCGGGCACATGCTGGCCGAGGTGGATGCAGTGCTGCTGTGCAATGCCGCCGACGCGTCAAGGCTGGCTGCAGACGCCATCGGCGGCCAGCCGGGCATGCGCTGGCCGCTGCGCCGGCTGCGTGGCCAGACCACATTGCTGCCCGCGCGCGCAACCGGTTTGCCGGTGTTGCCCCTGCCCATTGCCGATGCGGGTTATGCGCTGCGGCTGGTGGACGGCAGGCTGCTGTGCGGCGGCCCGTCACTGGCCGACCACAGCGAACCGGGTTTGCTGGCCGCCGATCACCTGGCCCACCTGGCCACGCTGCGACGGCTCACCGGCTGGACCGGCGCGGTGGACCCGGCCTTGCTGGACGGCCGCGTTGGCTGGCGGGTGCAGGCCGACGACCGGCTGCCGCTGCTGGGCCCGGTGCCAGACACCGGCAGCACCCCGGGCACCCGCCGCATCGACCAGCCACGCTGGGTGCCGCGCCAGCCCGGCCTGTATGTCTTCACCGCACTGGGCTCACGCGGCATCACGCAGGCGGCGCTGGGTGGTGAGCTGCTGGCGGCCTGGTTGACGGGTGCGCCGATGGCGGCACCGGCATCGTTGCTGGATGCGCTGGACCCGGCGCGTTTTGCGGTGCGCGAGACCCGGAGACCAGCGCGGCGCCCGTCCCACCCCCCACCCCGTCATCCACCCACGCAGGCCTGATCAGTCGAAGCGCAAGGTCTGTACGCCCTGGGCCGTGCCCAGCAGGCACACACGCGCCCGGTGCCGGGCAAAAATGCCCACCGTCACCACGCCAGGCCACTGGTTGACCTCGATCTCCATCGCCAACGGATCGTGGATCTGCAGGCCGCGCACATCCAGGATCGGGTTGCCGTTGTCGGTGGTCACCCCCGGCCGCTCGGTGGCCACGCCGCCGTAGGCCGCTGCAAAACGCCGCGCCACCTGGGCCGCCGCCATAGTGATCACCTCCACCGGCAGCGGGAATCGGCCCAGCACATCCACCAACTTGGAGGCATCGGCGATGCAGACAAAACGCTGGGCCAGGTCGGCCACGATCTTCTCGCGCGTCAGCGCTGCACCACCGCCCTTGACCATGTGGCCGTGGTGATCGATCTCGTCGGCACCGTCGATGTAGACCGGCAGCAAAACCACCTGGTTGGCCTCCAACACCCGGATGCCATGGGCCAACAAGCGCTCGGTGCTCTTGGTGGAACTGCTCACCGCACCGGCAAAACGGTGCTTGACCGTCGCCAACGCATCGATGAAGCAGTTGACGGTGGAGCCAGTGCCCACGCCCACCACGCTGCCGGTGGGCACATGGTCCAGCGCGGCGCGGCCGACAAGGGTTTTCAATTCATCCTGGGTCATGGCAGGTCAGGCCGGCGGCAGCGGTGCACGCCAAGCTTCAGCAGTGGGCAACATGGGCAATTATCCCCAGCTCAAGCCTGCCCCCAGCAGCGCTGGAACGGCTTGCCCGCCGCACGCAGCAGCAGCGCCAGCAAGGCCAGCATCGATTCGGCCACCGTCACCACCGCCGGGCAGCGATGGCCAGCGCCCGCTCGGACCGGGGCCGAGGCAAGAATTTTGCTTTCTGCCGCTGGCCGGCATTGCCGCCTACAGTGCGCCCCATCGCATCGTTTTGATGCGGGTCACAAAAAGGCGGAGACATGGAACAACGCAGGGTGTTGACGAAATGAATGGCACCCGCGTGAGGCCCCAGCGACTTTGTCACCAACTACGAACACGCCAGCCCCGGCGCTTGAACCGAGCCATTGCATGAACCCCCACACCTTGAGCTGGGCTGCCGGCGCGGTTGCGGCCGCGATGCTGGTTGCCTGCGCCAGCCCCAACGAGCCGCTGCTGGTGAGCCAGGGCACGGTGATCCAGAACGTGACCGTGGTGAACACCCGCGATGGCTCACTGCAAGCACGCATGACGCTGGTGATCGATCAGGGCAAGATCCTGAAGATCATCGCGACCGGGCCGGTGCGCACCACTGGCAGCGCGGTCTTGATCGATGCGGCGGGCCAGTTTGTCGTGCCGGGCTACCTGGACATGCACACCCATGCCATGCCGGTGGCCAATCAATCGCCCAACCACTGGCCGATGCTGATCGCCAACGGCATCACCGGCATCCGCGAGATGGCCGGATCGGCCGAGCTGATCCAGCTTGCCCGGCAGCTCAATACCGCCAGTGAAGCCGGGCGCATCGCCGCGCCCGAGATTCTGCAGATGCCGGGCGATCTGATCGCCGGCAATCCACCGGTTGCCGCGGTGGTGGCCCAGGTGCAAAAGCAAAAAGCCGAGGGCGCCAGCTTCATCAAGGTGGTCACGGCCAACCGCGAGGCCACGCTGGCACTGCTGGCCGAGGCCACCCGACAAGGCCTGGGTGTGGCCGGCCACCTGCCCATTGCCATCAGCGCGGTGGATGCCGCGATGGCCGGATGGCGCGCGGTGGAACACCTGGGCTCGGGCATGGGCATCCTGCTGGACTGCGCTGGCGAAGAAGCCGCGATCCGTGGCGCGATGCTGCGCGGTGCCGGCGCAAAGCCACCGTTTCCACCCACTTTTGTGATCAGCCCGACGCTGTACCGCGCGGTGGAGGC
>JANOBL010001124.1:0-2733 GCA_031411635.1 Betaproteobacteria bacterium | reverse complement strand
GTCGGGCTGCGCGTGGGTGAGCACCAATGGCCCTGGGCGTCCAGGCCACCGCAGGCCATCAGGGCGTGCACGTGGATGTGCAGGCGCAAGTCCTGCGTCCAGGTGTGCAGCACCAGGGTGAACGCGCCGGTGGCACCCAGCACGCCGCCGCCCCGGAAGCGCTGTTCCAGGCCGCCGACTCGGTGGCGGTGGCGGTGGCGCTGGTGATCGCCAATCGTGCACCGGCCAACGCCGCCGATCTGCAAGCATTGGTTATTGAACAACTCCAGGCCCGGTACACGATAGCCCCCGCAGCGGGGGGCTACGGTCTGTACCTGGTGTTCTGGTTTGGCCATCGCCCTCGCTCAACGCCGGAGGGCCTCAAGCCACGCAGCGCGCAGCAAATGGGCGAGTTGTTGGTTGAGCGCATTCCCGCTGCGGAGCGGTATCGCCTTGCGGTGCAGGTGCTGGACTTGTCTTTGCCGGCCGGGTCAGACTAAACCGCCGTCTGCCCCGTCATCTGCCGCGTCACCGGGTGTGAGCTGGACAGGCCCCCATCCACCGCAATCGCCTGGCCATTGACGTAGCTGGATTGCGCTGACGCCAGGAACAGCGCCACCTGCGCCAGTTCATCCGGCTGCGCGGCGCGGCGTAGCGGGTTCAGCTTGCCCAGCTTGTGGGTCACGCCCTTGTCCTTGGCGTAATCAAAGGTCGGCCGGGTCATGCCGGTTTCGGTCAGCCCGGGGCAGATCGCGTTGACCCGCACGCCGGTGTCACAAAGCTGTTGGGCCGATACCTTGACCAGGTTGATCACCCCGGCCTTGGACGCCGAATAGGCCGGCCCACCCGCGCCCGAGCGGATGCCGGCCACCGATGCGGTGCAGATGATCGAGCCGCCCTTGCCCGCGTCCGCCATCAGCTTGCCCGCATGCTTGACCATCAACCACGGCCCGATCAGGTTGACCCGCAGCACCTCGGTCCAGGCCTCGGGCGTCAGCTCGAAGATGCTGGCCATGCCACCCGAAATGCCGGCATTGGCGAACGCCACGTCAAGCTGACCATAACTTGAGATCGCCGTGGCCACCAGCTTGGCCACATCGGCCTCCAGCCCGGCATCCATTTGCTGTGCGGTGGCCTGGCCGCCGGCCTCTACCACGCTGCGCGCGGTGTCGTGCACCGCAGCGCTTTTGTCACCCAGCACCAGCCGGGCGCCCTGGCTGGCAAACAGCAGCGCGGCGGCGCGGCCGATGCCCGAGCCGGCGCCGGTGATGATCGCCACCTTGTCTTGCAGACTCGCGGTCATGCTGCGCTCCTTCAGGCGGGCTTGGGCGCGTAGCCCAGCACGGCCTTGATTTCCAGGAACTCGGCAAACGCATGCTCGCCCCACTCGCGCCCATTGCCCGATTGTTTGAAGCCGCCAAACGGCGCCATCAAGTCGGGCGCGGCGCTGTTCAGGATGACTTGGCCGGCACGCAGCCGTGAGGCCACCTTGCGCGTGGCTTCCGGGTCGGTGCCCGAGACATAGGCCGCCAGGCCGTAAGGTGTGTCGTTGGCAATCGCCACCGCCTCGTCCACCGTGTCGTAGCCCAGGATGGTCAGCACCGGGCCGAAGATCTCCTCGCGCGCAACCGTCATCTGGTTGTTGACATGGCCCAGGATCGTTGGCTTGACGTAATAACCGGTCTCCAGCCCGGCCGGCCTGCCAGTGCCACCGGCTACCAGCGTGGCGCCTTCATCGATGCCGGCCTGGATCAGGGTCTGGATCTTGTCCCACTGGGTGGCCGAGATCACCGGGCCCAGCGCGGCGCCGCTGTCGGGCGCGCCCACCGTGGTGGCCTCGGCGGCGGCCTTGGCAATCGCCAGCGCCTCGTCCATGCGGCTGTTGGACACCAGCATGCGGGTGGGGGCGTTGCAGGATTGGCCGGAGTTGCCCATCACACCGCGCACGCCGTTGGTCACCGCGCGTTTCAAATCAGCGTCCGGCAGGATGATGTTGGGTGATTTGCCGCCCAACTCCTGGTGCACCCGCTTGACCGTGGGTGCCGCGTTGCGCGCCACCTCGATGCCGGCGCGGGTGGAGCCGGTGAACGACACCATGTCCACCTCGGGGTGGCTGGAAATTGCCGCACCCACCGTGGGCCCGTCGCCATTGACCAGGTTGAACACCCCGGCCGGCACCCCGGCGGCATGCAGGATCTCGGTCCAGACCTGGGCCGAAAACGGCGCGATCTCTGAGGGTTTCAGCACCATCGTGCAGCCCACCGCCAGGGCCGGTGCCACCTTGCAGGCAATCTGGTTGACCGGCCAGTTCCACGGCGTGATCAGGCCGCAGACACCGATGGGCTCTTTGGCCACCAGCGTGCTGCCGCGCAGTTCCTGAAATTCGTAGCTCTTCAAAACACCCAGCGCCGATTGCAGATGGCCGATGCCCATCGCGGCTTGCGCTTTTTGCGCCAGCAGCACCGGCGCGCCCATTTCCTCGGTGATCGCCGCCGCCATGTCGGCATAGCGCTTCTGGTACTCGGCGATGATGCTTTGCAGCAGCGCGATGCGCTCGGCCACCGTGGTTTGGGAGTAGCCGGCAAACGCGGCGCGCGCGGCTTTGACGGCGCGGTCTACATCGGCGGCGCTGCCCATCGAGATATGGCCGGCCGGCAACTCGGTGGCCGGGTTGATCACCGCCAGCGTCTTGGGCGTGACCGGATCGACCCAGGCGCCGTTGATGTAGAACTTGAGGTATTCGCGCATGGGTTG
>JANOBL010001123.1:0-10362 GCA_031411635.1 Betaproteobacteria bacterium | reverse complement strand
TCATCGCAGATCGCCCTCACCTCTCGGGGTTTACCCGAGAACTGCAGCAAATCGTTCTCGAAGATCTCGACACCGTCGAAACCCGCGGCGGCGATGGCCTGCAGCTTTTCGCGCAGCATGCCGGACAGCGAAACCGTGGCGATGGAACGGCGCATGGTGGATGCTTGGTGCTTGGGGTATGGGCTGCCGCAATCAGTAGCTGAGCTGGGCCACGGCGCGCAGATTCTCGGGCGTGGTGGTCGGGAACCCGAAGTATTCCAGGTAAGCCGGGATCTGCTCAAACAACATGTCCGAGCCCACCTGGAAGCGGCAACCCCGGGCTTGCGCGGCTTTCAGGAATCCGGTCATCTCGGTCTTCATCACCACCTCGCCGACAAAGGCCTGGGGCGAGATGCGCGACACGTCCATCGGCATTGCATCACCGTCGTTCATGCCCATCGGGGTGGCGTTGACGACGATGTCGAAGCCTTCAGGATCGTTGCTGCCGGTGGCCACCGTCAATGCCGGGTATTCGGTGGCAATGCGCTGGCTTAAGGCCTGGGCCGACTCGGCGCGGGCGTCAAACAGGCTGATCGCGCTGATGCCGGCACCCGACAGCGAGGCCGCAATGGCCGAGCCCACCCCGCCACAGCCCACCACCAGCACCCGCGCGCCGTCCAGGCTGCAACCTTTGCGGCGCAGGCCGCGCACAAAACCCTCGCCGTCGAACATGTCGCCTTGCAGGCTGCCGTCGGCGCCACGCCGCACCGCGTTGCAGGCACCGGCGATCTTCACCGCCGGTGTGGCCTGGTCCAGCAAGGCCACGGTGCTGACCTTGTGCGGCATCGTGATCAGCGCACCGCGGATGTTCTCCAGCGTGAACACGGCTTTCAACAAAGCCGTGTAGTTCTCTGCCTGGCAGCCCATCGGCACGACGATGGCGTCGATGCCGGCCTGCTCGAAGTACGGGTTGTAAATCATCGGCGACTTGAAGGTATGGGTCGGCCAGCCGATGTGCGCGATCAGCGCGGTGGTGCCACGAATCATGGTGCTTACTCCGTTGCGCGCCAGCGCGGCCGTGCCGCACTGCGCTGGGTGCTCAGGCCCTGACCATCCGGGCATTGGCGAGGGTTTGCTCACGCAGGCGATCGTATTCCGCCTTGGGCACCGGCACCGCCTTGGGATCACCCAGATCGTTCATGTGCACCCGGTAGGTCTCGCGGGCCGAGAAACACGACAACGCCGCGATCACGGTGATGGCCAAGGTGATGCTGCCGATGGTGGTGGGGATGTCCATCGCCCCCGGCGGCGCCACCAGGGTGAACAGCGCCGGCAGCAGTGCCGTGACCACCGTGCCGATCAGCCGCGCCACATAGCCCACACCGTACGTGGCCAGCGAGGCCACGATGGCGGTCTTGGGATCGCCTTTGGGGAAAAAGATCTGCGGAAAAATCAGCGACGCGGCCGTGGCGTAGATGAAAAAATCGTAGTGCTCCAGCGCCGAGCCTATCCAGCCGCTGGCGGTGGCTTTCTTGGTCTGGTGCGCGCCTTGCGGCTCGTGGTCCGTGGAACTGGCCATGGATGGTGTCTCCGTTGTTGTTGTTGGATCAGACGGGGTCTACGGATTCAGGATTGAGCTTCAGGCCACCCCGGCCAGCCGATCGCCCGGCCGCCGCTGCCCGCCTGGCTGGGCCCCCAAGATAACAAGCCAGGCACTTTGGCCATTGCCAAATTGTGAAACCGGCTTGTCTGTGCGTGCAAGCCTGGGGATAGCACCAATCAGCAACTTGGGGATGGTGCAAATCAGTCAACCCTGCCACGCCAGGCATTGGGCGAGGCGCCGTAGTGGGCGTGGAATGCGCGGCTGAAATGCGCCGCATCGGCAAATCCGCATTGCTCGGCGATGCGCAGCACCGGTATGTCGCGTGCGGCGTGGTCGCTGAGCATCGCGCCGGCAAGGTTCAGCCTGGCCTGCTGGATGAATGCATGCGGCGTCACGCCCAGCGACGCAAACAGGTTGTACAGGCTGCGGCGCGACATGCCAAACGCGGCGGCGATGCGCTCGACGCTCAGGCGCTTGTCGGCAATGTGGTCCAGCACATAGGTTTGCACCCGGGCCAGGTCGGTCGATCGGCGGGTCAGCGCCGGCCGGCCCCGCTTTTCAAGCTCGGTGCTCAGGCCTTGCTCGATCAGCGCCACCACCGATTCATGCAGCGCCCGCTCGCTGCGCCCATCCAGCACCGCCGCGCCACGCAGCAGCAGGGACAGCAGGTTTTGCGCCATTTGCGCCGGGCCGCTGGCCGGCAGGGCCAATGCCGCCAGGGTGTCGAGCGCCGTCAGCCAACCGGTGCATTGCGCACGCGGCACCAGGATCAGCATGCAGCGCGCGCTGTGCTCAAAGT
Source organism: Betaproteobacteria bacterium (assembly GCA_031411635.1). Taxonomy (GTDB): domain Bacteria; phylum Pseudomonadota; class Gammaproteobacteria; order Burkholderiales; family Burkholderiaceae_C; genus Pseudaquabacterium. The sequence goes on along the minus strand of JANOBL010001123.1, from coordinate 7,981 downwards.
CCAGCACATAGTCCCGCCCGGTGTCGCAGATCGTCCAGTGGCCCGCGTCCAGCGTTGCGCAGTTCCGGCCCTGGTGCACCCGGCTGCGGCCGGCAAGCTGCCAGATCACCTTGATCTGACGGCTGTCACGGTCGGCGGCATCCGCCGGCTCGCGCCGCTCCAGCCGCGAGGCATCCACCCGCAACTCGGCAAACCGGTTGCCACATAGCTGCGCCAACACGGCATTGCATTTGAAACCGGGCGCATCCACCGGGCTGCAGTGCATCGCCAGCAAATGCTGTTGCAAGCCGGATTGCCACTCGTCACGGCCATTGAAGACCAGCTCGCGCGGCAAGCCGGGCGCGGCAGAAACCGCCACCCGCACCTCTGCAGGGCCTGCCGGCGTGGCTGTGAGGGGGTGGGCGAGTGGCTCGACTGCATACATGGTGGGAGACCTTTGAATCCGTTCGATCAATGTAGTCAGCGCAACGGGTTCTTCCTAGATACGGGCTGCCGCAAACGATCGATGATTGATCGCCTGCAATTGCTCACTGATCGTAACTAGGGTTATCCCTTGAATCGCCCTGCCAGCACCACCGCCGCTGTCGACAAATCGCTGCTGATCGAGGGCCTGGGCAAAGGGCTGCGGGTGATCGAATCGTTCTCCGACGATCACCCTCGCCTGACTGCCACCGAGGCCGGCCAGCGCACCGGCCTGACCCGCACCGCCGCACGCCGCTACCTGGTCAGCCTGGTGCACTTTGGCTATGCCGAAACCGACGGCAAACACTATTGGCTGCTGCCCACCGTGCTGCGCCTGGGACAGAGCTACCTGGAGGCGGCGCGCCTGCCACGCCTGACCCAGCCGTTTTTGCAGCGCATGTCGATGCAGACCGGCGAGACCGCCAACCTGAGCGTGCTGGACGGGCACGAGGTGGTGTACCTGGTGCGCAGCAACTCACCGCGCGTGATCTCGATCGGGTTCCATGCCGGGGCACGTTTGCCGGCGCATGTGGTGTCACCCGGCTTTGTGATTGCGGCAACGTTTGCGCCGGCCCCGCTCGATGCCTGGATCGCCGCGCATGACTTTGGCAGCTTCACCGCCCAGACCATCACCGACGGCGCCAGCTTCCGCGAGGCGGTGCAGGTGGCACGCCAACTCGGCTACTGGAAGGCCAACCAGTACATCAATGTCGGCCTGGGCGGCCTGGCCGTGGCACTGACAGACCGCAAGGGCCGCTGCGTGGGTGCGCTGAGCATGACGTTCCAGGGCCAGGCCTACCCCAGGGACAGCAGCCTGGCGCGCCTGCTGCCCGCGCTGCAGGAAGCCGCGCTGGCGCTGCGTGCGATCATTTAGGACCTGTTAACGCTGCCCGAGAGGAGCCCGGCCATGCCGTCCCGGATCAAGATCATTTCGTCGATGGCCACCCGGGCTTTGCTGACCGATCTGGTGGCCCAGTTTCAACCCAGCTCGCCGCAAGTGATACACACCGAGGCAGTGGGCGGGGTGGATGCGGCCAAACGGGTGCGCACCGGTGAGGCGCTGGATGTGGTGGTGCTGGCCGCCAATGTGATTGACAGCTTGACCGCAGACGGCCACATCGTTGCCGGCAGCCGGGTTGACCTGGTGCGGTCCGGTATCGCCATCGCGGTGCGCGCCGGTGCGGCCAGGCCCGACATCAGCAGCGAAGAGGCGGTCAAACAAGCGGTGCTGGCGGCCAACAGCATCAGCTATTCCACCGGGCCCAGCGGGGTGCACCTGGCCCAACTCTTTGAGCGCTGGGGCATCGCCGAGGCGATCCAGGCCCGCATCGTGCAGGCGCCGCCAGGCGTGCCGGTAGGCTCGCTGGTGGCGCAAGGCCAGGTGGCGCTGGGCTTTCAGCAATTGAGCGAGCTGATGCATTTGCCGGGCATCGCGGTGCTCGGCACACTGCCGGCGGCCATCCAGTCGATCACGACGTTTTCGGCCGCCGTGGCGGTCAGCTCAACCCAGCCTGCAGCGCTGCGTGACTTGCTGGACTTCATGGCTTCACCGGCCGCTGCCGAGGCCAAGCGCCAAAACGGCATGGAACCGGCCTGAACCGGCAGCCCCGCTCAGGGTTTGATCGCCAGGTCCTGGGGGGTCTTGCCACTCTCGATCGCGGCCAGGAACCAGCCGGGCCGTTTGCCATTGCCGGTCCAGGTGCGGCCTGCGCCGTCCTGGTACTTGGGCACAGACGGCCGCCGCTGGGTGGCGGGCTTGTTGTCTGCTGGCTTCTTGGGCGACGCGGCTTTGCTGGTCCGCTTGACGCTGTTGGCGGATGCGGATGCGGATGCGGCGGGCGCGGTGGAAGCCGCGGACGCAGACGCCGGGCCAAACAGGTCTTGCGGCGTCAGGCCGTAGTGCCCGATGGCGTCTTTGATGCGGCCGATCACGCCGGGCACTTCCCGGGTTTTCACAGCGTCTGCTTCTTTCTGCAGCTTGGCGATTTGTTGCTGAATTTGCGTATACGTCTTGGCCATGAGAAATCCACTCGGTGGGCGGCGATCAAACGCTCGTCTGCCCTGAGCACGGCGGGCTTTGCCCTGGTCTCGTGCATGCTCCCAATGCTGCAATGTATCGCGAGTGCCTGTCTCGTCTGGCGCGACGGGCTGGCGCGATGGGTTGACGCGATGGGTTGGCGCGATGGGTTGGCGCAATGGGTTGGCGTCTCGCAGCGGCGCCCCGTATCGCTCCAATCGCCTGGGCCACGGCTTTGTCGAGGTCGTGCGTTTTAGCGCCTGTCGGCAGCGTGGCACTCCCAGGCTGGATGCAGCCAGTGGCCACCCAGTGCCATCAGGTGCCATCAGGTGCCAATAGGTGCCAATAGGTGCCGCTCGCATTGTGTGTTGGGTTCAGGTGCAATCACGCCGGGCACCCTGCCCCGCTGCGATCCTGGTGGCAATGCCCTGGCCGGATCGCCTGCTCTACCGTAGAGCACCCCGGTGGTGCGCCCCGGTAGTGCGCCCCGTAGTGCGCCCCGGTAGTGCACCCCGGTACAGGAGCACCCCGCCGGCCACCTGCCAAACCTTGCCCGCTCTACGGTAGAGCAGCAACGCAGCAAGGCGCAGGCATCAGGCGCGCTGCGCAATCCTGGCGATTTACTCGACCAGCTTTGCCACAAACTCCAGCAACCGCCGCTCTTTGGCTGGCGCCAAGGCGTCCGGCTTGAGCCGCACCACAAGCGCGCCCCTGGCATCCTTCTCCCAACTGCCCACCACGACGCCATGCGACAAAAATTGCGACGGCGCATCGGTGCTGCCGCCCTCCCCCATCAACCGGGCCACCACCTCCTTGGCAGTCAGCTTGGGGTTCAGCGCAGCCAGCTCGCTGGCTGCGCCAAGCACCCGCTCAGGCTCCCGGTCGACCAAGCTCTTGAGCAGCGGGCCCCAGCGAAACTGCAAGTCCAGCGGGCTGCGAAAGGCGTTGACCACCGACATCGGCAGCGAGGCAATCTGGATCGCGGTGCTGACGTTGCCACTCTGCGCACCCACCGCCACCGCAAGCTGCCGCTGCGACTGGAACAAGCCCTGGTCCAGTGCCCGCTTGTACATCATGCCCTGCTCCCAGGGCGACAGATCGGCCCGGGCCCGGTTCTCGCGCTCCATCTCGCCAAACAACTGCGCGTCGCTCAAGTTTTCCACCACCGCCGCCACCGGCAGGCCAAGCTCCAGGCAGGCCCGGTGGCGGCGGTGGCCAAACGCGATTTCGTAGCGCTGCAGGCCATCAACGCCCAAGCCGCCCTTCCCACCCATGGGCCGCACCTTGATCGGCTGCACATTGCGCCCGGCCGATGCAATCTCGGCCTTCAGCAGCTCAAAAGCCGGGCTGGCAAACGACAACTCGTGTCGGTTGGCATAACGGCTGGGCTGGATGCGCTGAGGGTCGATCAGTTCCACCACGGCGGCCTCTTCAAACTGCGCCAGCCTGGCTTGCAGCTCGCGGTTTTTGGCCTCCACCCCCCGGCCCAGCGCCAGCGAAGCCGAGATGGCACCGATCGCGGTGCGCGGCCGGTCGGGCACCGGCTCGGGCGCACGCGGCGCATCGGCCTCGTCCACATCGTCAAAGCTGATGCCTTTGGCCTTGTCGGTGAGCTTGCTCATGTTGCGGACTCCACAGCGGCAGCCTGGCGCATCCAGGCGCCAACGATCTGCGATTCAACGATCTCGACAAACTGGTCGTAGGCATCCACCGCGCGCTTGATGGTGCGGCTGCTGGCCGAGCCGGGCTTCATGTCGTAGACCGAGCCAAACTCGGCGCTGGCCGATGCGGCGGTGGCGGTTTTGGGTATTTCCACCGGCAGCACCTTGGAGCCATAGGCCGCGCTGATCCACTCGCGCACCACGTTGGTGGCGATGTCCCCGGCATCCACCTTGGACAACAGCACATCGACAAACTCGAAGCGCTTGGATTTGCCCCGCGCCACCAGCTCTTTGGTCAGGTCGTAGAACAAGTCCCAGAACTGCACGCTGGACGCAAAATCCAGCGCATTGGGCGGCAGCGGCGTGACGATGCCGTCGGCGGCCATCATCGCGTTGATCGTCACGTAGGACAGGGCAGGGGGGGTGTCGATGATGATCACATCGTAGGTCTGCCGGGCCTGCTCGATGCCGTAGTGCAGCACGTTCCAGAACTGGAAGCCCTGGCCTTCATCACGCTGGCGGCCGGGCAGCGCAAACTCGGCGCTGAACAGCACCGAGGTGGCCGGGATCAGGTCGATGCCGTCCCAGTAGGTGGAGCGCACCGCGTATTCCACACTGTCTTCCTCGCCCAGGCACAGCGGCAGGATCGTGTGCTGGGCTTCCACCTCGGCGTCCGGCAGGATGCCAAACAAGGTGGTCAGGCTGCCCTGGGGATCACAATCGATCACCAGCACCTTGTGGCCGCGGATGCTCAGGCCCTGCGCCAAGGTCACGGCGGTGGTGGTCTTGGTCACACCGCCCTTGAAATTGGCCACCGCTATCGTGATCGCCTCGGCGCCTGCCGGCCGCATGCGGCCGGTGCGCAGCTCACGGGTCCATCGGCGCACCTCGGCGAGCTGGAATTCACGCCGCGTGCCGGCCGTATTGAGCCCACCGGCCGGCAGCGAGCCGCCCTTTTTGGCCCGGTAGTCGATCTGGCGGGTGTCCAGGTTGACCAGGCTGCCAAGCTGGGCAGGTGAGAATCGGGGGGCTTCCTTTTGCAGATTGGGTGCCAACATCGCTTTTCTGACGCGCGCCAGGATCTTTTTGGCCCGTTCTGCCTGTTGGCCGATTTCTGCAAGTTCAACCTGCTCCCGCCCTTCAACAAGTATGTTCGTCACGCAAGCTCCAATGCTGTTTCTGTGTGCATTGTAGGTTCGTGGATCGCATCAACCATGAACATACAAATCTGAAACCGAAACGCGATGCAAGCCACACTTGCCGGACACCTGGGTTGGCTGGGCTTGGGTGAACAAATCAGATCGCTGATCTTCTAGGGTCTTTAAGCTTTTAAATACTTTGGGAACCAAGATCGCTATCCAAAACAAGCACTTACGGTCCAACTTGTCCGCCAAGTGTGGTCCGGGTGTCCGCCAAGTGGGGTGATGACGTCCAACAAGTGTGGTGTCGGCGTCCGGCTTTTGTGGCGCGTGTCCGTCCACTGTGGTGCAAGTTGTCCACAACCGCCGCACCGGGATGTCAGGGCAGGGCGTCCGGCAAGTGTGGCGATGCAGCGTTGGTGTTGGGTGGTTTGTTGGCGTGGTTCCGGTTCAGCGTATTTCCGGTGATCTTGCCGCGGTCTGGGTTGGGTGTCCGTGGTCACTGGACGTACACTGTGCGCCATGTCGCCGACATCGCAGGCCGTTTCCACCGCTGAACCCCCCCGGGAGTCCAAGGCTGCCGGGACGCTGAGCAAATCGGTTTTTGCGCTGGCGATCGAGCCGTTGACCATGGCCTTGACGGTCACCGGGCGCAAAGCCTATGACGTGATGCTGTGGCTGGCCCAGCGCAGCGCGGCCAGCGCCGACGGCGGCTATTCCAGCCCGGTCAGCGCGGTCTTGAAGGGTTATGGCTCGTCCACCAAGGCGTCCGAGCGGGTGCAGCGCTACATCGAGCAGATGGTGCAGACAACGGTGGTCTGGCGGCCGCTGGCGGCCAGCGAGCAACAGGGCAGCCTGTTCCCGGTCGGGCAGGGGGGCGCTGCGTCGCTACCCCCCAGTGACGAGGCCCGCACCTTTCCGCTGCTGGCCGAGGCCCGCCTTTATGTGCGCGGTGGCGAGGCCTGGGTGACCTGGTACTACCCACCGTCGATCCGCGAGCAATTGATCAGCCCCGAGCGCTGGGCCCAGATCGAGCTGAACACGATCGCCCGGCTGTCCACCTACACCGCGGTGGCGCTGTACGAGATATGCGCCCGTTACAAGGGCACACCGGGTGGCCTGACCAGCCGCCACGAGCCGGATTTCTGGACCCGGGTGTTGCGCGAGGGTGGTGGCATCAAACCGCGCGAGTTCCGCAAGTTCAAGAACGAGTTGCTGATGCCGGCGGTGGCCGAGATCAACCAGGCCTCAGAGATCAGCATCGAGCTGATCGAGCACCGTGAGCACAGCGTGCTGCTGTCGGTGCAGTTCAAGGTTCTGCAAAAGGCCAGGGAGGCCAAGGAACACCAACAAGTGCCCGGGCCGGCCGATGTCACGCTGGTGATGCGCGCGGCCAAGCTGGGTGTGCGCGAGGCCGATCTGGACGGCCTGGTGGCCAAGTACGGCGCGCCCAAGCTGACCGAAGGCCTGGCCGCGATGGAAGCCTATGTCGAAGACCCCAAGTCCAGCCGCATCAACAACGCGGCGGCGTACCTGAGGGTGGTGCTGGCGAACCGGTTTGCCGACCTGGCCATGCCATCGGCGCCGGTGGTTGATGCAGCGGGGGATGCGCCTTCCAAAGCCCCATCAACCACCGCCGCCGCCAGCCCGGGCCAGGAGCGTGAACAACTGGTCAACGCCTGGAAAACGGCCAGGACCAAGCAGGTGCGCAGCGAGTTTGCCGCGTTACCACCCACCGAGCAGGCACGCTGGATCGACCAGGCGGCACCGCTGATTCTGGGCTCGGCGATCACCACGCCGGGGCTGCGCAAGCGGCTGGCCGAGCGGGATTGGGAGTCGCCGCTGATCCGCCGCGTGGTGCTGGATGTCTACGCCAGTGGCCGCTACGGCAGCGCCTGGGCCCAGCCCGGCGAGATGGACCTGGTGATGTTCTCGGTGGCCGAGGGCCGCGCTGACTGGAAACTGCGTCAAACCCCGTCGTCCGGCCCGTAATGGCCCATGCGGCGCGATTTGGTCTGCAGGTAACCCTGGTTGTGCGGGTTGGACGGCATGTGCAGCGGCAAGCGCTCCACCACTTCAATGCCCAGGCGCTGCAGCGCCTCCACCTTGGCGGGATTGTTGGTCAACAAGCGCACCCGCTTGACGCCCAACTGGCCCAGCATGTCGGCCGCCACCGTGTAATCGCGCGCATCGTCGGGCAGGCCCAGCAGGCGATTGGCTTCCACCGTGTCAGCGCCGGCCTGCTGCAGCGCATAGGCCCGAATTTTGTTGACCAGGCCGATGCCGCGGCCCTCTTGCCGCAGGTACAGCAGCACACCGCGGCCGGCCTCGGCAATCGCTTTCAGGCCGCCTTCGAGCTGGGCGCCGCAGTCGCACTTCAGGCTGTACAGCGTGTCGCCGGTCAGGCATTCGCTGTGCAGCCGGGTCAGCACCGGCTCGCCGTCGTCCAGCGGCCCCATGCTCATCGCGGCGTGTTCGGCGCCGGTGTTCACGTCGACCAGGCCGTGCAGGTCGAATTCACCCCATGGCGTGGGCAGCTTGCAACTCACCAGCGTGCCGCGGGGCACGGGGGAGGGTGCGGCTGCCGACGGGTCGGCGAGGGCGCCCGCGATCGCGGACTGGAGACGAGCGTTCATTGCAGGGGCCGGGCGGCGGGGCCCGGCCAGAACCAGGGCCGGTCTGTATTGTCGGCGATCGGGCCG
>JANOBL010001122.1:0-1906 GCA_031411635.1 Betaproteobacteria bacterium | reverse complement strand
CCAGGCCGATGTTGCGGATGTCGATCACATTCGGCTCGGCCTTCAGCGAGTGCAGCGCTTCGGCAAAATAACCCTGAAGCTGCGCGGCGCGGGTCAGCAGGCCTTCTTCTTCATAGGTGGCCAAGGTGCCCAGCCCGGCGGCGCAGGCCAGCGGGTGGCTGCTGTAGGTATAGCCGTGGAAAAACTCGATCAAATGCTCGGGCCCGTTCATGAAGGCATCGTGGATGCTCTGTTTGGCGGCCACCGCGCCCATCGGCACGCTGCCGTTGGTCAGGCCCTTGGCCATCACGATCATGTCGGGCGTGACACCAAAGGTCTGCGCCGCAAACGCATTGCCGGTGCGACCGAAGCCGGTGATCACCTCGTCGAAGATCAGCAGGATGCCGTGTTTGTCGCAGATCTCGCGCAGCTTGTTCAGGTAGCCCTTGGGCGGCACCAGCACGCCGGTGGAGCCAGCCACCGGCTCGACGATCACCGCCGCGATGGTGCTTGGATCGTGCAGCGCGCAAAGCCGCTCCAGATCGTCGGCAATCTCGGCGCCGTGCTCGGGCTGGCCGACAGAGAACGCATTGCGCGCCGCATCATGGGTGTGGCGGATGTGGTCAACGCCGGCCAGCATCGCGCCAAACTGCTTGCGGTTGGCCACCATGCCGCCCACCGAGATGCCGCCGAAGTTGACGCCGTGGTAGCCCCGCTCGCGGCCGATCAACCGGGTGCGCTGGCCTTCGCCCCGCACCCGGTGGTAGGCCAACGCCATCTTCAAAGCGGTCTCTACGGACTCGGACCCGGAGTTGGTGAAAAACACCTTGTTCAGCCCGGCCGGCGTCAGCTTGGCCACTTTGTCGGCCAGCTCGAAGGCCTTGGGATGCGCCATCTGGAATGGCGGTGCAAAGTCCATCTCGCCCGCCTGGGCCTGGATCGCCTGCACGATCTTGGGCCGGCCATGGCCGGCATTCACACACCACAGCCCGGCCACGCCGTCCAGCACCTGGCGGCCGTCGTCGGTCCAGTAGTGCATGCCGGCGGCTTTGACAAACAGCCGCGGCGCTTTCTTGAACTGCCGGTTGGCGGTGAACGGCATCCAGTAGGCGTCGAGCTTGGGATAGTTAGCGCTCATCATCGGGCTCCTTGGCAGGTTGAACAGGGCTGCGGGCCAGGCCGCGCAACATCCTGCAGTCTAGTCAGCCTGGCACGCAATTTGATTGCGCAATCACGGTGATGATGCGCAGGTTGCAGCATAAAGTTCGAACAACACATCCAGGCGCTGCACAAAATGCGAACCGACAAGCCAAAGCCGCAATTCGATGCGATAGACCGGCAAATATTGGCCGAGTTGCAGGTGGATGGCAGGCTGTCCAACGTGCAGTTGGCCGAGCGCATCCATTTGTCGCCGTCGGCCTGTTTGCGGCGCGTCAAGCAACTGGAGGACGCGGGCGTTATCAGCCACTATGTGGCGCTGCTCAACGCCAAGGCGCTGGGCCAGCACGGCACTTGTTTTTCGATCATCAACCTGCAGACGATGAACGACGGTGTGCTGAAGGCCTTTGAGCAGGCGGTGCGCGACGAGCCCGAGGTGCTGGACTGTTTTTATGTGGCGGGCGGCAACGATTACCTGTTGCGCTTCAGCTACCGCGATGCCGAGGACCTGGAGCGATTCCACACCCAGGTGCTGATGCGGCTGCCGGGGGTGGAGCGGTCGAACTCGATGCTGGTGCTGCGCACGATCAAGAAGATGACTGCGCTGCCGGTTTAGGGGGTGCGGGCGCTGATGTCGGACGTTCGGGCGTCTTTGGGTCGGAGCGAGGCCGCGGCCACCCGGTGACAGGCAGCCACCCTGTCCCCCCACCCCCGCCGCCAACGCCCCCCCACTCCACCATTAACAGCAGCAAACCGTCACCCCGCGTCC
>JANOBL010001121.1:0-2994 GCA_031411635.1 Betaproteobacteria bacterium | reverse complement strand
GCAACCGGAGTTACCTGGGGCAGACAGCGACGGCGTCGAGCTGTCGACGGCGGCGCTTTGGAACGGTGCTCAACGGCCACACCGTGGTAGCAGCACCACGCATCGAACTTAGCATTGTACGCCGAAGTGGGGTTTTCAGATGCCCATCGGCCCGTCCGGTGCCACGGATGCCCCGCCCGGGCTCAGCCACGCTGCGCACAGGTGCCGGGCCGGCCGATCAGCGCCAGCAGCCCTGCCGCTGCTCAGCGCCGCCGCGCCAGCCGGGGGTCGAGCAGGTCGCGCAGGCCGTCGCCCATCAGGTTCAGGCCCAGCACGCTCAGCGCGATGGCCACGCCGGGGTAGACCGCCAGCATCGGCGCCTGGAACAGCATGGTCTGGGCCTCGTTGAGCATGCGGCCCCAGCTTGGCTGCGGCGGCTGGGTGCCCAGGCCCAGGTAGCTGAGTGCCGCCTCGGCCAGGATCGCGGTGGCAAACGAGATCGTGGCCTGCACGATCAGCACGCTGGCGATGTTGGGCAGCACATGGTCCAAGGTGATGCGCAGCGGGCCAAAACCGGCGGCGCGCGAGGCCAGCACGTATTCACGCGACCACACCGCATTGGCCGCGCCCCGGCTGATGCGCGCAAACACCGGGATGTTGAAGATGCCGATGGCCAGGATGCCGGTCAGCAAACCCGGGCCGTAAATCGCGCCCAGCATGATGGCCGACAGCAGCGCCGGGAACGCAAACGTGAAGACCGACGCCCGCATCACCAGCTCTTCCACCCAACCCCGGCGTGCGGCGGCCAGGCAGCCCAGCAACACGCCGATAGTCAAACCGATGCCGACCGCGACGACGCCGACGACGATCGAGTTTTGCGCCCCCACCAGCAACTGCGAAGCGATGTCGCGGCCCAGGCTGTCGGTGCCCAGCCAGTGCGCCGCGCCGGGTGGTTGCAGCTTGGCGGGGATGTCGATTTCGGCCGGCGGATAGGGCTGCCACAGCAGCGAAACCAGTGCGGTCAGCACCAGCAGCAGTGTCAGCGTGGCGCCGGCCAGAAAGCTGGGGTGGTGGCTGGCGCGTTGCCAGAAGCCTGAGGCGCTGTTCATCTAGTACTTCGTTCCACCAAACCGCTCACATGAAATCGCGTCTTCGTCCGCCATGCGTCGTTGCAAATCCTCGCCATAGCTTTGGCTATGGCTGCGGTTTGCGCCTAGCCTGACGAACGAATCCATCGATTTCATTTGTAAGCTCATTGATGGAACGAAGTACTAGGCATCACTGGCCTGCAAGCGTGGATCCACCAGCGCATACAGCACATCCACGACAAAATTGACCACCACCACCACCGCCACCAGCAGCATCACCACGTCGCGCACCACCACCAGATCGCGGTTGGCGATGGCCTGGAATACCAGCCGGCCGATGCCGGGCAGCACAAACACGTTTTCCACCACGATGGTGCCGGTGATCAGGTTGGCAAACTGCAGGCCCATGATGGTCAGCACCGGGATCATCGCGTTGCGCAGCACATGTTTCCACAGCGTGGCGCGGCGGCTCAGGCCCTTGGCGCGCGCGGTGCGCACAAAATCCTCGCGCATCACCTCCAGCACCGCCGAGCGGGTAACCCGTGCCAGGATCGCCGCCTGCACCAGCGCCAGCGCCACGGCCGGCAGGATCAGCGATTTGACGCCCTCCACCAAACCGCCGCCATCGTCCTCGCGCCAGCCCGGGAAGCCACCGGCACTGACCCACTGCAACTTCACCGCAAACAGCAGGATCAGCAGGATCGCAAACCAGAAACTGGGGATCGCAATGCCCACCTGGCTGAGCGCCATCACGCCCACGTCACCCAGCTTGTTGTGGCGCGAGGCGGCATATATGCCCAGCGCCAGCGCCAGTGCGGTGGTCAGCACCATCGCCAGCGCGGCCAGCGGCACGGTCACCTGCAGCCGCTCGGCAATCAGCTCGGCGGTGGGCGTGTTGTATGAAAAGCTGTCGGCGGTGCGGCCACTGGCCAGGCCGCTGATCCACACCGCGTAGCGTGCCGGCGCCGGCCGGTCCAGGCCCAGCTTTTTTTCCAGCGAGGCAATCGCTTCGGGTGTGGCAGTTTCGCCCAGCATCACTTGCGCCACATTGCCGGGCAGCAGCTCCAGCACCGCAAACACCAGCACCGAGGCCACGGCCAACGTGGCCAGGAAGGTGAGCAGGCGCTTGAAGAGGAAAACGCTCATGTGGATTGGCAAGGTGGACGGGTTGCCAAGGTGTGGCGCCAAGGCGGGGGTGATGATGCCGCAAAGCCTGGCCACGTCGCGGTCGGCGACATGAGGCCGTAACGTGTCACAAAATCTTGTTTTTGGCGACACGTTTTGTTGACCTGTCGCCGCCAGCGACCTATGCTCCCACCTGTCGCCAAAACCCGGATTTGTCACCATGACCGAGTTGCAGCCGCTTTGGCGTGCTGATATGCCGTACAACAAGCTGCCCGGCCTGCCGCCGCAGGCGGACCTGGAAAGCAAAGCGGTGCTAAAAGCCTGCATCCCCGCCCGCGCCGCGCTGGCCGAGTTGAAACAAGCGGCCGAGTTGATTCCCAATCAGACCATGCTGATCAATACGATTCCGCTGCTGGAAGCCAAGGACAGCTCGGAGATCGAAAACATCGTCACCACCACCGATTTGCTGTTCCGCCATGCCCAGGGTGACTTGTTTGACACCGACCCCGCCACCAAGGAAGCGCTGCGCTACCGTTCTGCGCTGTACCGGGGCTACCTGTCTTTGAAAGACCGCCCGCTGTGCACCGCCACTGCGGTGCAGATCTGCCGCACGCTCAAAGGCGTGGACCTGGACATCCGCCACACGCCCGGCACGCAACTGGCCAATGACCGCACCGGCGAGGTGATCTACACCCCACCCGAAGGCGAGGCCCGGCTGCGCGACCTGCTGGCCAACTGGGAGCGCTTTCTCCACAACGAGCAGACGCTGGACCCGCTGGTGCGCATGGCTGTAGGCCACTAC
>JANOBL010001120.1:0-4058 GCA_031411635.1 Betaproteobacteria bacterium | reverse complement strand
TGCCGGCGGATCAGTTCGGCCTCGACGGTATCGGGGCTGATGGCCTCCAACAACCGGGCAGCCAGGTGCTTGAGCGAGACGCCCTTTGCGGCGGCAGCGATGCGGGCACGGTCCTCGTCGTCGATCTGCCGGTCCAGCGTGGCCAGCCGGGCGGCCAGGCTGGAGATCGCGTCGTCGTCACGTCGGCCCTGGGCGATCTGGTCGATCAGCTTGTCGAACGGCACGTTGCGCTTGCGCTCCAGCGGTTGCGTGACCGATTTCTTGCCCTCGGTGACGCCCACCGCGTCGATCAGCACAAAGCGGGTCTTGGTCTGCGCGTCGGGCGTCACCTGCCGCAGGTCGGCGTCGGCGATGGTGCGCACGCCGCGGCCCTTCATCTGCTCGTAGTAGCCCTCGCTCTTCACGTCGCGCATGAAGATCAGGCATTCCACCGGCTTGATGTCGGTGCCGGTGGCAATCATGTCCACTGTGACGGCGATGCGCGGGAACGGGTCTACCCGGAACGCGGCGATCAAGGCCTTGGGCTTTTCGCTGGTCTGGTAGGTGATCTTCTTGGCAAACTCGTTGCCCTGGCCAAAGACCTCCCAGCAGGCTTTGACGATCTCCTCGGCGTGGTGGTCGTCCTTGGCAAAGATCAGCGTCTTGGGCACCCACAGGCCGCTGCGGCCCGGGAACAGGTCGGTGAACAGCCGATCCCGGTAGCACTGCAGCACGGCGCGGATCTGGTTGGGCACGGTGACGGCGTTGTCCAGCGCCTGTTTGGAGTACGGCAGATCAGCGTCGAGCTGCCGGTAGCGCATGGCGCGGGTGCGGCGGTCGCGCACCGGCACCAGGTAGCGGGCGTCCACGGTGCCGCCCTGTTCCGTCACCTGGGTCTTGATGCGGAAGACCTCGAAGCCGACGTTCACGCCGTCCACGATCGATTGCTCGTAGGGGTACTCGGCCACCAGGTTGCGGTGGAAGAAGCCCAGCGTGTGCGCCGTGGGCGTGGCCGTCAGGCCGATCAGGTGCGCATCGAAGTACTCCAGCACCTGGCGCCACAGGCCGTAGGTCGAGCGGTGGCACTCGTCGGCCACGATCAGGTCGAAGGACTCGATCGGGATGGCCGGGTTGTAGGCAACCGGCCGCAGGTCGCCGTCTTCGTTGGTCCAGGTCTCGAACGCCGACGCCTCCTCGGCGGACTCGTCCAGCTCCTCGCCGCGCAGCATCGCGTACAGGCGCTGGATGGTGGTGATCACCACCTTGGCGTCGGGGTCGATATGGCTGCCGTGCAGGTGCTGGACGATGTAGGTCTGCACAAACTTGCGGCCGGAGCCGGGAGGCTCGTAGTTCTGGTACTCCTTCAGCGTCTGGTCGCCCAGGTTGTTGCGGTCCACCAGGAAGAGCACACGCTGCGCCTTGGCATGCTTGATCAGCCGCCACGAGAAGGTGCAGGCGGTGAAGGTCTTGCCGGCGCCGGTGGCCATCTGGATCAGCGAGCGCGGCTTGTCGTCGGCCAGTGATTTCTCCAGGCCGCCGATGGCGTCGATCTGGCAGTCGCGCAGGCCGGTGGTGTCCAGCGCCGGCATCTGGCGCAGCCGGCCACGCAGGGTGTCGGCCTCCTTCAGCCAGCGGTGCAGGGTCTGCGGCTGGTGGAACGCGAAGACGCGGCGCGAGCGTGGCTTCGGGTCCAGCATGTCGCGAAAGTAGGTCTCGTCGCCGGTGGCTTCGTAGTCGAAGCGGAGCTGGTCGGCCCAGCGGGCCAGGTGCTCCGGCAGCTTGACCATGTAGCGCGCCGCCTGCTCGGCCACCCCGCTGAGTGTGACACCGGCCTTCTTGGCCTCGATGACACCCGCCGCCTTGCCACCGACGAACAGCAGGTAATCACAGGGGCCGGTGGGCAGCACAAACTCGCGGACGGCGACGCCCTCGGCGGCGTTGCGGTTGAATTCAGCGTTGTTCTGGATCACCCAGCCGGCAGCAACCAGCAGCGCATCGATGCGCTCGCGGGCTTGTTGCTCAGGGGTCAATGGCATGGTGGTGTGGCTGCGGTGAGTTGTGGCGTTTTGTCCATGTTGCCTGAGTGGGGCGAGAATTCATGAGGGCCGCAGCGCGTTTCCTACTGTCTGCATTGATGCGCCGCAGCAACCCGCCAACCGCCACCACCACCGCAGGCCCGCCATGACCGACGACACCAACGCCTTTCTCCTCGGCCACCGCCTGCCGTTTGCCCAGGCCGACGCGCTCTGGCAAGCGCAGCGCCGCAACAACGACCTGTCCCGCGCACGCCAGGTGCTGGACCGGCTGCACCAGCCCGACAGCCTGATCGACGGCCTGCCCAGGGCGCGCGCCGAGCGCGAGCGGCTGGTGCGCAACCGCGCGATGCTCACCAGCAAGGATCCCGAGCTGGGCGCGGGCTTCCGCCACGACCGCGCGCTGCTTATCCTGGCTGAGCTGTTTGACCTGGACGATGCGGCGCACAACGGCCAGCCCGAGTTGCTGGGCATTGCTGCCGGCATCCACAAACGGCGCTGGCAGGACCTGGGCCAGTTGCAGGATTTGCAGGCCGCCGCACGCTATTACGAGCGTGGCGCCGGCCCCGATCTGGGCAGCGATGCCTATGCCCACATCAACGCGGCGTTTCTGGACGATTTGCTGGCCGACCTGGGCGACGACCCTGCGCATCGCCAGCAACGCGCCGCTGCGCTGCGCCAGCGCATCGTCGACAGCCTGCCGGCGCGGCAGGACTGGTTCAACATCGCCAGCCGGGCCGAGGCCTTGTTTGGCCTGCGCCGTTTTGCCGAGGCCGCCGCGCTGCTGCGCACTGCAAAGCAGCGGCCCGAGCCCTGGGAGTTGCAAACCACCGCGCGCCAGTTGGGCGAGCTGGTGCGCATCTGCCAGCCCACGCCGGCCGAGATGGCGGCGGTGCGGGATTGTTTTGAGGCGCTGTGGCCGGGTGGCGGCCAGGTGGCCGGCGCGCTGGCGCTGGGCAAGCTGGGGCTGGCCCTGTCGGGCGGTGGGTTTCGCGCCGCGTTTTACCACCTGGGGCTGCTGGCCCGGCTGGCCGAGCACAACCTGCTGCGCCATGTGGATGTGCTGTCCTGCGTCTCGGGCGGCAGCATCGTCGGCGCGTTTTACTGGTTGCTGTTGCGCCAGCGCCTGCGCCAGCCCAAAGCCATGCAGCATGCTGATTACCTGGTGCTGATGCAGCAGGTGATCCAGCGGTTTTCAGCGGCGGTGGACGGTGATTTGCGTGGCCAGGCCCAGCCCACGGTGTTCCAGGCGCTGGTGCGGGTGGCGCGCGGTGAGCGTGGCCTGATCGACCCCGATGCGGTGGCCAAGCTGCTGGACGAGCGCTTTTACCAGCCACTGATGCCCGAGCTGGGCGGCGCCACCATCATGATGCACGACCTGGTTTTTGCGCCGGCCGACCATGCCGGCACCGGTGCGACAGCGGCAAGCGCTGCGGATTTCAACCCCGGCCGCGACAACTGGCTGCGCGCCCACAAGGTGCCGGCGCTGGTGCTCAATGCCACCACGGTCAACACGGGGCATGCCTGGCAGTTCACGCCCACCTGGATGGGCGAGTCGCCGTGGGCGGTGCATGAGCAGGCCGACAGCGTGCCGCGGCTGGAATGGGCCTGGTATGCACCCGCAGCCGGCTGGCAGATCGGGCTGGGCCGGGCGGTGGCGGCGTCGGCCAGCGTGCCGGGGCTGTTTTCGCCGCTGCCGTTGGGCGGCCAGTACAGCGGCGATGTGCAGGTGCAGCTTGTGGACGGTGGGGTGTTTGACAACCAGGGCACGGCGTCGCTGCTGGCGATGAACTGCAACCTGCTGCTGGTCAGCGATGCCTGCGGCCAGTTGCTGTTTGAAAAAGCCCCGGCGCCCGGGCCGGTGGACCAGGCCCGCTATGCGCTGCGCTCAATGGACACGCTGATGGAGCGGGTGCGGGGTGCCAGCCAGGCCGATCTGGCCGCGCGCCGGCAATCCGGCCAGTTGCGTGGCCTGATGCTGCTGCACATGAAGGCTGGCCTGGCGGCCGACACCATCCCACGCAAAAACTCGCAGCAAACCCAGCA
>JANOBL010001119.1:0-4997 GCA_031411635.1 Betaproteobacteria bacterium | reverse complement strand
CAGCGCGGCGGGCTTGCGCTCCAGCATGTGGTCGATCTTCAGCAGCTTGGCCGCGTCCATCACGCGGCGCTTGATCTCGTCCTCGGGCGTCTTGCGCAAGCGCAGGCCAAAGGCCATGTTGTCATACAGCGTCTTGTGCGGGTACAGCGCGTAATCCTGGAACACCATCGCGATGTCGCGGTGGCGCGGCGGCAAATCGTTGACCACCGTGCCGTCGATGGACACCGTGCCACCCGAGATCGGCTCCAGCCCGGCCACCATGCGCAGCAAGGTGCTTTTGCCGCAGCCCGACGGGCCGACAAACACGACAAACTCACCATGGCGGATCTCCAGATCCACGCCGTGGATCACGGTTATCCTGGCGTCGTAGCTCTTGACGACGCGTTGAAGCTGAACGGCTGCCATCGGCGGGCGCTGTCAATAACCGGAGGCAAACACTGCAGCCGGCGCCGCAGCGCCCGGTGCATCGCGCAGCGCCTGCACCGCGCCGGTGGCCGCGCGCATCAGCAGGCCTAGATCGGATGCGATCGCGACAAAGTCAAAACCCATCGCCCGGTACTCACGCACCAGCTCGGGTGTGCCACCCACCGTGCCCACCGGCTTGCCCACCGCCTTGGCGCGTTTCACACCATCGGCCATCAGCGCCATCACCGCTGGATGGGTGAGCTGGCCCACATGGCCCATGCTGCCCGAGAGATCGGCCGGGCCCAGGAACAGCGCGTCCACACCCGGCACCGCGGCAATCGCCTCCAGCGCGGCCACGGCGGGTGGGGTTTCCAACTGCAGGATCACCGAGATGCCGGCATTGGCCGTGCCAAAGTAGTTGGGGATGGTGCCAAACTTGGAGCCCCGGCTCATGCCGGCCATGCCGCGCAAACCCTCGGGCGGGTAGCGGCAGGCGGCCACCGCGCGCTGGGCTTCTTCGGCGTTTTGCACAAACGGCACCAGCACCGTGGTGGCGCCGGCATCCAGCACCCGCTTCAGCGTGACCAGGTCGTTCCAGGGCACACGCGTGACCGGCAGCATCGGCGTGCCGGCCACTGCCTGCAGCACATGCACCACGTCCTGAAAATCCAGCGGCGAATGCTCCATGTCGACCACCGACCACGCAAAGCCCGCATGGCCCATGGCCTCGGCCACGATGGGGCTGGCCGACATGATCCACGAGCCCAGTGGGGCGGAGCCACCGGCGGCGGCATCCAACATTTGGCGAAAGGCGTTCATCGTCTGGCTTTCGGTTCAGTAGATAGCGGGTTCGGGGCTGGGCGCATCACCCTGCAGAAAATCGAAGTCGCAGCCTTCGTGGGCCTGTGTCACATGGGCCTGGTACAGCCGGGTGTAGCCGCGTGTGACCGGCCTGGGCGGCGGCCGCCAATCGGCGCGGCGGCGGGCCAACTCGTCGTCGCTAACACACAGTTTGAGCGTTCTTGCATGCACGTCCAGCGCAATCTGGTCGCCGGTTTGCACCAGGGCCAGTGGCCCGCCCACCGCCGCCTCTGGGCTGATGTGCAGCACACAGCTACCGTAATGGGTGCCGCTCATGCGCGCATCGGACAAGCGCACCATGTCTCGCACGCCCAGTGCCAACAGCTTTTTCGGGATAGGCAAACCGCCCCATTCCGGCATGCCAGGTGCGCCCACCGGGCCGGCATAGCGCAGCACCAGCACGGTGTTTTCGTCCACATCCAGGTCCGGATCGGCGCAAGCGGCATTCATCAGCGCCGGTGAATCAAATACCAGCGCCCGGCCCTGGTGTTTGAAAAAACGCGGATCGGCCGCACTGGCCTTCATCACCGCACCATCGGGTGCCAGGTTGCCACGCAGCACCGCCAGCGCGCCGCTGCCGCTGACCGGGCGGTCCAGTGGGCGGATCACCTGGTCATCGCGCACTTCGGCACCGACCAGGTTGTCGCGCAGCGTGCGGCCAGTGACCGTCAACTCGTCCAGCGACAAATGCGCCGTGATGCGCTGCATCAGCGCCGGCAGGCCACCGGCGTAGAAAAAATCCTCCATCAGCCGGTCGCCACTGGGAAACACATTGGCCAGCACCGGCACCTGGCGCGCCACTGCGTCCAAGTCATCCAGCACCAGGGCCACCCCAGCGCGGCGCGCCATCGCAATCAAATGCACGGCAGCGTTGGTGGAGCCCCCCAGCGCCATCTGCACCGCCACCGCGTTGAGAAACGCGCCGCGTGTCAGCAGCCGCTGGGGCGTCAAATCGTCCCAGACCAAACCGACGATGCGCTCACCACAATCGGTGGCCATGCGCGGGTGGGCGGCATCCATCGCCGGGATCGACGAGCTGCCCGGCAGCGCCAGGCCCAGCGCCTCGACGATGGCGGTCATCGTGCTGGCCGTGCCCATGGTGTTGCAGGTGCCGGGCGAGCGGGTCATCTTGGCTTCCAGCGCCACCCAGTCGGCATCGCTCAGTTGGCCGGCCTGGTACTCGTCCCAGAACAGCCGGGTGTGGGTGCCGGCGCCGATCTGGCGCGTGATGCCGGCCTGCACTTGCCGGTCGTTCAGCATCGGCCCGGCGGGGCAGAAGATCATCGGCACACCCATGCTGATCGCGCCCATCACGGTGCCGGGCGTGGTTTTGTCGCAGCCGGCCAGCAGCACCACACCGTCGATCGGGTGCGAGCGCAGCAGCTCTTCCACCTCCATCGCCAAAAAATTGCGGTACAGCATGGTGGTGGGCTTGACGATCACCTCGCCCAGGCCCATCGCCGGCAACTCCAGCGGCAAACCGCCGGCCAGCAGCACACCACGTTTGACCGACTCGGCACGCTCCCGCAAATGGGCGTGGCAGGGCGACAGATCGCTCCAGGTGTTGATCACGCCGATGATCGGACGGGTCATCACATCCTGGCGCCGCATGCCCATTTGCTGCAGGCGCTGGCGGTGCGCAAAACCACGCATGCCGGCATCGGCAAACCAGCGCCGGCTGCGCAGATCGGCCAGGGTTTTGCTCATACAAGCAGGCCGTCAGGCGTTACCCGCCGGCCGGTGGCAAATGAAAGTTGCAAGTGACAGTGATTCATGATGTTACCGCTAACATAGTAATGCCCCCAGAACCCTGGCACCATCGGGCCCAACCCTGATCCGCAGCCATCTCCACCACGGCGCCGCACCGGCCGCCGGAATTTCCGATGCCCGCAAAAAGCGCTGTTCCCCGCCCTGCCGATCCCGCCCCGCGCTTGCGCAAAGGCCATGGCCGCATCACGCTGCAACAGGTGGCCGAGGCCGCCGGCATCACCAAGATCACCGTCTCGCGCTACCTGCGCCAGCCCGAGCGGGTGGCGCCCGAGACCGCGCAGCGCATCGTGCAGGCCTTGGCCAGCACCGGCTACATGCCCAACAAGCAGGCCGGCATGCTGGCCAGTGGCCGATCGGGCATGGTGGCGGCCATCGTGCCCAGCCTGGCCAACTCGGTGTTTGCCGAGACGGTTCAGGCCATGTCCGAGGGCCTGCAGCCTGCGGGTTATGAGCTGATGCTGGCCTCGTCGGGCTACTCGCTGCAGCGTGAGCAGGCGCAGATACGCGCGGTGCTGGGCTGGTCGCCCGATGCGCTGGCGGTCACCGGCCACCACCACACGCCCGAAGCGGTGACTATGCTGCGCGCCGCCGCGCGTGCCGGCACACCGATCATCGAGCTGTGGGATTGCGAGCCGCAGCCGGGTGAGTTCATCCAGATCGGTTTTGACCACGCCGCCGTGGGCCGCGCGATGGCGCAGCACCTGGTGCAGGCCGGTTGCCGGCGCCTGGCCTATGTGGACACCGGCGTGGCGGCAGACTTTCGCGCCCACGAGCGCGGCAAAGCTTTCTCCAGCGAGACGCAGTTGCTGCTGCGCAATACCGGTGCCCGCCTGCCAGCCAAGGTGCGTTTGATCACCGCACCGGCCGGGGATGCCTTTGAGGCCGGCCGCGCCGCGCTGCGCCAGTTGTTGGACCAGGCCGGCCAGCCCGGTGTGGATGCGGTGGCGTTCGCCAACGATCACCTGGCCTGCGGTGCACTGCTGGAGGCGCAACGCCTGGGTCTGGCCGTACCCGGCCAGCTTGCGCTGCTGGGTTTTGGTGACTTTGCGCTGGGCCGGCAACTGGCCGACGGCCTGAGCACGGTGCACCCGCCGCGCCAGGAGATCGGTGCCGAGGCGGCGCGCATGATGATCGAGTTGCTGGCGATGCCGGCGGCGGCCCGTGCCGGCTGCCTGTCGCGCCAGACCGCTGTACCTTGGCAGTTGCTGCCGCGTGGCAGCACGGCGCTGCTGCCGCCGCTGTCGACCAACCTCGGCTGAGAGATTAGAGAGGTGTTGCCCCCTCCCCCGGGCAGGGGGAGGGTTGGGGTGGGGGTCGAACAGCGGCCGGATGCCAACGCTGAACCCCCATCCCAACCTTCCCCCTGGCAGGGGGAAGGAGCCAACTCGGCCTCGCCCGACGGTTTTGTTTCCCATCAGCGGTTCGATCATGCACGCTCAGCCGGGTGTGATCTTGGCGTTGGTGATGATGCGGCCCCAGCGCTCAACCTCGTCCTTCAGGAAAACCGCAAACTCACGCGGCCCGCGTGCATCCACCCGAAAACCCTGGGTGCGGGCCCGCTCGTTGATGTCGGTGCCGGCCATGATGGCCAGCACCTCGGTGCCCAGCTTGGCCACCAGTGCATCGGGCGTGCTGGCAGGCACCATGATCGCGGTCCAGTTTTCCACCGCAAGCTGCGGCAGGCCGGCTTCGGCCGTGGTGGGCACGCTGGGCAGGCCGGGGTGGCGGTTTTTGCCGGTCACGGCAAAGGCCTTCAGCTTGCCCACCTGCACATGCTGCATGACCGAAGGCGGTGTCGTCATGAACACCTGCACCTGGCCGGCCAGCACGTCTTGTATCGCCGGCCCGCTGCCTTTGTAGGGCACGTGGATCATGTCTATGCCGGTTGTTTGTTCCAGCAAGGCCGTGCCCACATGCGACAGCGAGCCGTTGCCCTGCGAGGCGAAGTTCACCTTTCCCGG
>JANOBL010001118.1:0-2777 GCA_031411635.1 Betaproteobacteria bacterium | reverse complement strand
CGCACCCGGGTGCCGTATGCCGACGGCAGCATCGGCCACTTTCCGCACATCATCGACCGCGCCAAACCGGGCTTGATCGACGTGCTGGCCAATGGCCGGCGTTTTGTCAACGAGGCCGATGGTTATTACGACTACACGGGGGCGATGGTGGCCGCCGTGCCGCCGGGCCAGGAGGTGGCGTCGTGGCTGGTCTGCGACCACCACTTCAAGCGCCGTTACGGCCTGTGTTTTGCCAAACCCTTCCCGCTGCCGCTGACATCCTGTTTGCGCAGCGACTACCTGAAGCGTGGTGCGACCATCGAAGCACTGGCCCAGGCCTGCGGCATCGCGCCCCAGGCCCTGGCCGAGACGGTGCGCGTATTCAATGAACACGCGCGTCGCGGTGAGGATCCCGAATTCGGCCGAGGCTCAACCCCTTACAACCGCAAGCAGGGCGACCCGCTGCACAACCCCAACCCCTGTGTGGCGCCCATAGCGCACGGCCCGTTTTATGCCGTGAAGGTGTTGCCGGGCAGCTTTGGCACCTTTGCCAGGCTGAAGACCAATGGGTCGGCGCAGGTGCTCCGGCGTGACGACACACCGGTTGAAGGCCTGTACGCGGTGGGCACCGACATGGCCAGCGTGATGGGCGGCTTTTACCCGTCAGGCGGTATCAACCTGGGGCCGGCCATGACCTTTGGCTACATCGCGGGCCGCCATGCGGCGGCTACAACAACGGCCGCAGCGCCAGTGCGCAATCCTGCAGCAGCGGCACAAAGCGCTCTATCAGTTGCTCGCGGCTCAGCGGCTGCATAGGCAGCGTGGTGCCCACCGCGCCTTTGCATTCGCCCTTGCGGTCTTTCAGCACCACCGCCACGCCGCGCAAGCCGGCATCGAGCTGGGCCTCAGTCACCCAATAGCCCAGCGCCCTGGCGCCCATCACCTGGCTGCGGAACAGCGCCGCATCGGTCACCGTGCTGGGGGTGTAGGTGGCAAATTCATGGCTGGCCAGCCAGGCATCCAGCGCTGCATCGGCCATTGCCGACAGCATCACCACGCCGGGCGTCACCACATGCGTGGGCACCCGCGCACCGGGCTGGAAGCCGATGCTCACCCGCCGCTGGCTGCTGCTGCGCGCGATGTACACCACCTCGTGGCCATCCAGCACGCTCATGTTCACGGTTTCGTCGGTGGCGTAGGTGATGCGCTGGATGAAAGGCTGCACCAGGCGCGCGGTGCGCGAGCCTTCCAGGTAGCTGTTGCCCAGCCGCATCACTCGGGGCGCCAGCCAAAAGTGCTTGCCGTCGGTGCTGGCATAACCAAAGTGGCACAGGCTCAGCAAGTAGCGCCGCGCGGCGGTGCGGCTCAGGCCGATGCGTGCGGCGGCCTGGCTGACCGTCAAGCGCGGATGCTCGTCGCCAAAAGCCTCGATCAGGCGCAGGCCCTTGCCCAGGCCCGCTATCAGGTCGGCGCGCTGGATGGCAAACGGGCTGCCCGGCGCGTCGGGCGGTGGGCTGGGCACAGGGCCGAGGTCCATGTTGGGGGAAACCCATGAAACGTGCGATGAACGCGCGCTGGGCGCGATTATCGCGCAAATCTTCGCTATTTGGCTTGTGGCGCAGCGCAGCGGGTTTTATCGTTCGCCTGCGTTGGCCGGGGCATCAGCGCGCATGCTGGCCACTAGAGTTCCTGAGTTCCAGATGCCCCCACCCAGAACCTGAACCCGCAAGGAGACAAGATGAAATTTTCCCGTCGCACGCTGGTGGCTGTTGCCGCCGCCCTCACGCTGAGCGCCAGCTTTGGTTACGCCCAGGCCCAGGCCACGATCAAGATCGGTGGCCTGTACGAGCTGTCGGGCGCCGGTGCCAGCGCCGGCACCAACTTCAAGAACGGGGTGGACCTGGCGGTCAAGGAGATCAATGCTGCCGGCGGCATCCTGGGCAAGAAGCTGGAGCACAGCATCTCGGACACCCAGTCCAACCCCGGCGTGGCCAAGGGCCTGGCCACCAAGGCGATTGACGATGGCGCATTTGCGGTCTTCGGCCCGGTGTTCTCGGGCTCGATCATGGTCAGCATGGCCGAGACCAAACGTGCCGAGGTGCCCAACTTCACCGGTGGCGAGGCGGCGGCGATCACCAAGCAGGGCAACCCGTACATCTTTCGCACCAGCTTCACGCAAGACACCGCGATGCCCAAGGTGGCGCGCTACATCGCCACCGGCCTGAAGGCCAAGACCGTGGCGGTGATCTACGTCAACAACGATTTTGGCAAGGGTGGGCGTGATGCCATCACCAAGGCGCTGGACGCGGCGGGTGTCAAGGTGGTGGCCGATATCTCCACCGATTCGGGCCAGGTGGACTTCTCGGCGCCGGTGCTGAAGGCCAAGCAGGCCAATGCCGACGCGATTTTTGTTTACACCAACGAGGAAGAATCGGCCCGCGCGCTGCGCGAGCTGCGCAAGCAAGGTGTGGCCAAACCCATCGGCGGCGAGACCACGCGGACGGGGCAGAAGGTGATCGAGCTGGCCGGCGATGCGGCCAACGGCGCCATCGCCCATGTGGGCTTGACGGTGGATGCACCCAATCCGCTGATGCTGAAGTTCAAGGCCAACTTCTACCAGAGCTACAAGTACATCTCCGACCACAACGGCATCAAGGGCTACACCGGTGTGTACCTGCTGAAAGCCGCGATCGAGAATGTGGGCAAGGCCGATAAGGTGGCAGTGGCCAAGGCGCTGCACGGCCTGACGGTGACCGCCGCCAAGACACCGGGCGTGATCATGGATGTGAGCGTGGACA
>JANOBL010001117.1:0-2306 GCA_031411635.1 Betaproteobacteria bacterium | reverse complement strand
GCTGCGCCAACCCCGAAGGCGCCACCGGCATGAACATCGCACGCCAGGCGGCTTTGCGTGGTGGCCTGCCCATCACAGTGAGCGGCGCCACCGTCAACCGCTTTTGCTCCAGCGGCCTGCAAACCATTGCGATGGCCGCGCAGCGCATCATCGCCGGGGAGGGTGACGTGTACGTGGCCGGTGGTGTGGAATCCATATCCTGCGTGCAGCAGGAGATGAACGTTCACATGATGGTCGACCCGGCGCTGCAGAAGATCAAGCCCGAGATTTACTGGAACATGCTGCAGACCGCCGAAAACGTGGCCAAGCGCTACAACATCCCGCGTGAGCGCATGGACCGCTACGGCGCCGAGAGCCAGCAAAAGGCCTGTGCCGCGCAAGAGGCCGGCAAGTACAACGACGAGATTGCCGCGATCACCGTGACCGCCGGCGTGGCCGATGCGGTGATGGGTTTGCGCAGCAAGGAAGTCACCGTCAGTGCCGACGAAGGCCTGCGTCCCGGCACCACCTACGACTCGATCAAGGACGTGCGCACTGCCGTGCCGGGCGGTGTTATCACTGGTGGCAACGCCAGCCAGTTCAGCGATGGCGCGGGGGCCTGCGTGATCGTCAGCGACAGCTATGCCCAGCAAAAAGGCTTGAAGCCGCTGGGCCGCTTTCTGGGCTTTGCGGTGGCCGGCTGCGAGCCCGACGAGATGGGCATAGGCCCGGTGTTTGCCGTGCCCAAGGTGTTGGCCCGCTTGGGCTTGAAGATGGACGACATCGACCTGTGGGAGTTGAACGAAGCCTTTGCGGTGCAGGTGCTGTACTGCGCCGACAAACTGGGCATCCCGATGGACCGGTTGAACGTCAACGGCGGTGCGATTGCGGTAGGCCATCCCTACGGCATGAGCGGCCAGCGCCTGACCGGCCATGCGCTGATCGAAGGCAAGCGGCGTGGCGCCAAGCGCGTGTGCGTGACGATGTGCATCGGCGGCGGCATGGGCGCGGCGGGCATTTTTGAAGTGTTGTGAGCCGGTGCCTGTGATGCAAGCCCTGCGCACGCCGGAACAACGCTTTGCCAGGTTGGCGGGCTGGCCGTATGCGGCGCGTTACGCCGAACCGCTGGTTGATGGCCTGCGTTTGGCCTACATCGACGAAGGCCCGCCGGACGCCGCCATCACCGCGCTGTGCCTGCATGGCAACCCGAGCTGGGGCTATCTCTACCGGCACATGATCCCGGAGTTTCTGGGTGCGGGCCTGCGGGTGGTGGTGCCGGACCTGATCGGCTTTGGCCAGTCCGACAAACCGGCCGATGAAGCCTGGCACAGCTTCGACAAGCACCGCCAAAGCCTGCTGAACTTCATCCAGGCGCTGGACCTGCGCAATGTGATGCTGGTCTGCCAGGATTGGGGCGGCATCTTTGGGCTGACCTTGCCGATGGCCTGCCCTGGCATCTTCACCCGGGCCTTGGTGATGAACACCACCTTGGCCACCGGAGAGCTGACCGATGGCTTCCGCCAGTGGCGCACTTACAGCAACAGCCAGCCCGACATGGCCGTGGGCAAACTGCTGCGGCGTGGCAAACGCGACATGACGGATGCTGAGGCTGCGGGGTACGACGCACCGTTTCCCGATGCCAGCTACAAGGCCGCACTGCGGGCCTTTCCCAACCTGGTGCCCGACGGTGCGGATGCACCTGGCGCGGCCATCAGCCGCGAGGCGGTGCGTTTCTGGCAGCAAGATTGGGCGGGTGACAGCTTCATGGCCGTGGGTGTGCAAGACCCGGTGTTGGGCCTGCCGACGATGCTGGCGCTGCAGCAATTGATACGAGGTTGCCCGGCGCCGCTGCAGGTGGCTGAGGGTGGGCACTTTGTGCAGGAGTGGGGCGGTCCGATTGCCCAGGCTGCGCTGCAGCACTTTGGCTTGGCACGCGCCTGAAGCTCAGGCTTTCGGACGTGTCAAATCGGGAACTGCCTTTGGGATCGGGTTGCTGGAATGCCGGCGTTCAGCCGCCAGTGCGCGAGCGCCGGGGCGGGCTGCCGTGTTTTGCTCCGTGTCCCCCGACGTCGGCCGTAGACGGCCAACGTCTCCTCCTTTACCTGCGCAAAACACGGCAACCCACCCCGACGCTCCATTGCCAGTGTGGCGCGGATAGGTTTTCAAAACCGTCGCAGTGCACCGCTGGTGGTGGGCCGAGGACGCCGGGTGACCGGATGCCGCAGGTAAAGGAGGAGACGCCGGCCGCCCCCCGGCCGGCGTCGGGGGACAGTGCGCCCAGCCTGGGCGCGATCTTCGGGGTGCAAGTCCCCGGCCGAGCTGACCAC
>JANOBL010001116.1:0-3965 GCA_031411635.1 Betaproteobacteria bacterium | reverse complement strand
GCCTTCATCTCGCGTCTGAAAACTTCCAGCGTATGCGCCTTGACCCGCACAAACTCCGGGTCGGCCACCACCTCGGGCTCACGCGGGCGTGGCAGGTCAAACGGCACGATCTCGGCAATGCGCGTAGGCCGGCGCGTCAGCAGCAGGATGCGGTCGGCCAGGAATACCGCGTCTTCCAGATCGTGCGAGACGATCACCATCGTGGTGCCGGTGGCCACATGCGCTTCTTTCAGCTTGGTGCGGATGAACAGCGTCATCTCGAAGTCGAGTGCCGAAAACGGCTCGTCCAGAAACAGCACCTCGGGCTGGGTGGCCATCGACCGCATGATGCACACCGTCTGCATCTGGCCACCCGACAACTCATACGGATAGCGCTTCAGATCAAAACGGATCTCGAACAAGGCCACCAGCTCATCCACCCGGGCTTTGACCGCCGTCGGCGACATGCCACTGCGGCGCAGCGGGTAGGCGATGTTGTCCCAGGACGTGATCCACGGAAACAGCGCATCGCGGTAGTTCTGGAACACATAGCCGATCTTGGTGTCTTTCAGCGATTTGCCGTCAAACAGAATCTCGCCCGCGTCCACCGGCATCAGCCCGGCAATCATGTTCATCAACGTGGATTTGCCGCAGCCGTTGGGGCCGAAGATCGAGACGATCTTGCTGCGCGGCAGGTCCAGGTTGAAGTGGGTGTACAGCGGCACGCCGGCAAAGGCTTTGCTCAGGCCGCGCACCGTGACATGGGTGCCTTCGGCAGGCGGCAGCGTGAGTACGGTGTCGGGGGTTTGGGCGGCCACTGCGGCATTGCGCAGCAGGGTGGGCATCGGGCCGCTCATGCTGCCTCCCGCCGGGCCGCCCCAAGGGAGGCAGGCGCCCCCTCGGGGGGCAGTGCCGCGGCGAAGCCGCAAACGTGGGGGCTCATGCTTTGCCACTCCAGTGAATCAGCTTTTTCTCGCCCAGCAGAAACACCAGGTTCAGGCCATAACCCAAGGCACCGGTGACCAGGATCGAGGTGTACATGTCCTTGACGTTGAAGATCTGCTGCGCATCGATGATGCGGTGCCCCAGGCCGGTCTCCGAGCCTATGAACATCTCGGCCACGATGACGATCACCAAGGCCATCGAGACGGCGCTGCGCAGGCCGACAAAGGTCTGCGCCAGGCTTTCCATCAGCAGCACGTCCTTGAACACATGCCACTTGGACACACCCATGATCTGCGCCGCCATAACCCGGGTTTTTTTCGCGTTCATCACGCCGTAAGCGCTGTTGAACAGCACGATCAACATCGCGCCAAAACTGGCGATGGCGATCTTGTTGATGTCGGTGATGCCGAAGATCAGCAGGAACAACGGGATCAGCGCCGAGCTGGGCGTGGAGCGGAAAAAGTCGATCAAGAACTCCACGCTGCGGTAAGCGCCTTCGGCACTGCCCAGCATCACGCCCAGCGGCACACCGATGGCCACCGCAATCGCAAACGAGCACAAGGTGCGGTACAGCGTGGCGCCCAGGTCGGGCAGGATCGCGCCGCTGGCAAACACGTCCAGCAGATGTGCCAGCGTCTCGGCGGGTGGTGGCAGCAGCACCGGCTTGACCCAGTGTGCCGAGATCATCAGTTGCCAGAAGGCAATCAGCAACAGCGGCCCCAGCAGCGGGAGCCAGCGACGATTCATGACAGGCCCCCGCCCGATGAGTACATCGGCCAACCCCCCGTGGGGGTGCGGGCCGGCTTGGGAGCGGCCCGGCGCTCGGCCCGCGCTGGTCTTGCCATCAGGTTTTTCATGCGACGTACAGCAAAGACTTCACATCAAGCCGCTTGGCAAAAATCTTGCGGTCGGTGAACACATCAAAGAACTTCTGGAAGTACTCGACATCACTTGGCTTGAACTCGTTGTACAGCGTAAAGCCCGACAGCGGCACCTCTTTGACCAGCGCTTCATCGATGGCGGTAAAACCATCCATGTGGGTGCGCGATTCTTCGGGGTATTTGCGCACCCAGTCCACCGCCTTGGCATAGGCCGCGATGTACTTTTTGGCCAGCTCGGGCTTTTCTTTCAAGAAGGCGGTGGTCACCGTGGCCGAGCCGCCAAACCACGGTGCATCGGCATCACCCAGCACGTATTTGGCGATCACGCCGGTTTCCAGCACGCGGCTGATGCCTTTCAAGCGGCCCGCGGTGCCGGTGGGCTCCAGCGTATACACCGCATCGATCTGGCCGGCCGCCAGCGCCGGCACATGCTGGCCCACCGGCAGCTCGATCACCTGCGGGTTGGTGATGCCGTTTTTCTCCAGGATGATCTTGGCCAAGGTGACGTTTTGAATGCCGGGGCCGCTGGCCACCTTCTTGCCAGCCAGCTCGCTGATGGCCTTGATCGGGGAATCCTTGGGCACCAGAAACTGGTCCAGCACCAGCTTGCGGTTGCTGGGGTTGCTGCAGATGATCTTCAGCAGGCCTGGGCTGGTGATTTCGGCCAGGCCCAGCGCGGCTGATGCCGTGCCGTTGCCCGAGCCCTGCACCCGCCCGGCGATCATCGCCTCGGCCACTTGCTGGGCGCTGGCAAATTTGGCGCCCTCCACCTGCAGGCCGGCCTCTTTGAAGATGCCCCGCTCCAGGCCCACGTACAGCGGCAGGCCCGAGGCGATGGGCCAGAAGCCGATCAATATCTTGTCGTCAGCCGCCAGCGATTTGCGCGACAAGCCCACCAGCGCGGCCGAGGCCACACCGGCTTGCAACAAACGGCGGCGGGCCTGGGAATGGGAGTCGAATAGGGTCATGGCGGGGCTTTCAAAGGGCTTGCAAAACGCTGATCACGGCCTTGGAGTCCGACACCGCGCCAAACACACCGCCCTGCATCAGGATCATGTTCAGCGCGGCCGCGTGGTTGCCGGCATCGGTGGCGCCGGTGCAATCGCTCAACATCACGCACTCAAAGCCGCGGTCGTTGGCCTCGCGCATCGTGGTGTGCACACACACGTCGGTGGTGATGCCAGTGAGGATCAGGTTGCGGATGCCACGGCAGTTCAGCAGCAGCTCCAGATCGGTGGCGCAAAAGCTGCCTTTGCCGGGCTTGTCGATGATGGGCTCACCGGCGATCGGGTACAGCTCGGGGATGATGTCCCAGCCCGGTTCACCGCGCACCAGGATGCGGCCACACGGCCCCATGTCGCCGATGCCCCTGCCCTCGGTGCCGATCTGCTGCGAGCGCCAGCGCTTGTTGGCCGGCAGGTCGCTCAGGTCGGGCCGATGCCCTTCGCGGGTGTGGATCACCAGCAGACCGGCCTGGCGTGCCGCCGTCAACAAGGCCTTGATCGGCGCGATGGGCGCGCGGGTCATCGCCAAGTCGTAGCCCATCTTGTCGACATAGCCCCCGATGCCGCAGAAATCGGTCTGCATGTCGATGATCACCAGCGCGGTGTTGGACGGCTTCAAGTTGCCGTCGAAGGGCCAGGCGTAGGGGGTGGATTGGATGGTGGTCATGCCGTGTTTCCTCGCAGCTCAGTTGCAAGCGGCCGCCGCGGAGACGGCTTTGCCGGTCCGCTGGCGGCGCCCCCTTGAGGGGGAGCGCCGAAGGCGCTTCGGGGGTGGGTCATCTCGACATGCCCAGTTCCATCGGAGCCCCTTTGATCGCGCGCTTGGGCGAGCAGGTGGCCACCAGGATCGCCAGGGTCAGCGCATAGGGCACGGCGTTGAACAGGTAATAACCACCGCTGATGCCCACCGATTGCAGCGCCGGGCCAATCGCCCCGGCACCGCCAAACAGCAGCGCCGCACCCAGGCAGCGCCAGGGGCTCCAGCGCGCAAAGATCACCAAGGCCACCGCTATCAGGCCCTGGCCGCTGGACAAGCCCTCGTTCCAGCTACCGGGGTAGTACAGGCTCAAGGACGCACCGCCCAGCCCGGCGACGAAACCGCCTGCGGTGGTGGCCGCAATGCGCACACCGTTGACCGAATAACCCAGCGCCTTGG
>JANOBL010001115.1:0-2569 GCA_031411635.1 Betaproteobacteria bacterium | reverse complement strand
GGTGCAGCGCCGACTCGGTCACCACATCGACCGTGCGGCCCAGCAGGTCTTGCGCATCCATCAACAACCCGCCAAGCGCCAGCCCGCTGACCCCTGGCGCCAGCGTGACCAGCAGGTCAACATCGCTGCTGTCATCGGCATCGCCGCGCGCCATCGAGCCAAAGACACGCAGGTTGTTGATGCCGCGCCGGCTTGCCAGCGTGAGCAGTTGCTGGCGGTGGTTTTCGATCAAGGGGTGCAGCATGGTGGTCAATGCCTCAAGAGGTGGCTGAACCAATGGTCAGAGTCTAGCGAGGTGGTGGCCCGGACAGTCAAGCGCCGGCCAGCCACTTGATCACCCGCAAAGTGTCTTGGTGGTCATGGTCTTTCAACGGGTTCTTCTTTTCGGTCTTCTCACGCCACTTGCCCGCTTGCCGCAGGGCTGCCTGGACTTGCCTGGCCATCACCATCCGGACCTCGCTGCTGTGCCGGCCGCTTTTCAGTGCGCTCATCAGCGCCGCCAGCTCGCTCTGGTTCTTGTCCACCCGCGCGTCCAGCAGTTCCTGGATCGTGCGATCGGTGGGCGACAGGCTGGCCAGTGCCGATTGGCGCCTAGCGGCGTCTAGCGCATCCTGGCGTTGGGCTTGCAGGGCATCGGCTTTGCGCCGAAGCTCTGCTGCCGCCTTCTCGTCCTTGGCCATGGCGCCATAGCCAACCGCTGTTTTGGCGCCGAAGCCCAGCCACTGAAAGGCATGTGCCAGCGCAGCCGTCAACAACGCTTGCCAATGATCATCCCGCGCCAGTTCAGGTGTCAGGCGGGCCAGGTCGCACTGCACATGGAATACAAACTTCGAATCCGGCGGCACGGTCAGAAAGTGGATCGGGTTGGGCTGGCCGGATTCATGCGGGCTGTCGCCGTTTTGGTAGTAGTGGGTCTGGTGCGGCGTCATCACCTCGACCTGCAACGCATCGTCGGCGATCTGCGGCAGCACATCCCAGAACATCAAGGCGCCGCGTTGCAGCATGGGATTGCCCAGGGCGTCGGTGTCGTCGCCAGTCTTGCCAAACAGCGCGTCGATGCTTGCAGGCGTCCAGCCCTGGTCGTCGCCCCAAAGGTGATCGGCCAGTTCTCTCGCGGCCTGGCGCAGCACACCCTTGACACCACTGCCGGGCAGGTAGGGCAGGCCGTAGGGGTTGAGAAAGGCAAAGCCGTTTTCCAGCGGATGCGCATTGCCCAGGCCGGTGGTGAATGGGGCCACGGCCATGGCGTGGTGGGTCAGCAACCGGCCCTGGGCGGCCAGCGGGGCGGCGAGTGCGGCCTGGCGATCACCGAGCTGCTGACTCAAGCCTGCAGGACCCGAAAAATAAGGGGCCAGGCCGACCACTTTATACAAGGTCGGCGCTTTGCCGCTAGCCGGTGCGGCGCCGTCTTTGCTTGCTTGCTTGTCAGGCTCGCGGGTCCATGAACCAGTCAACCAGAACGGCAGGTAAAGATTGAAGCGATGCCCGGGCGCGGCGCTGGAAAAATCGGTGCCGAGATAGGCGGGTACGGCGGCTTGTCCCATGGCGGTTCTCAGCGCGCCGACGCCAGTTGGCGTATCCAGCGCAAGATCATCATGGCCTCGGTGGTGGCGCGTTGAAACTGCTGCGGTTTGGCATGGAACAACGCCTGCATCATCGGCTCGAAGCCAGGTTGTTGGCCGCGCGGAAACGGGTGTTGGGCGTGCTGCGTGGTTTCACCATCGAAGCGTGCCGATAGCCACTGCAGCAGGTGTTGCAACAATTGTTTGTGCTGCGCTTCGTCCTTGTCTTTCAGGAAAGCCAGGGTCTGCATCAAGCCGCTGTTCATGATCAGCGCCGGTGCGCTTTTGGCAAGCTTGGTGTATTTTTCGCCGGCCAGTTGGAGGCCCTGTTCGGACACGGTCCAGGCAAAGCTGGCGCGCTGTTGCTCCATCGTCTGTTTCGTCGTTGGTGCCATCGCTTCAACCCTCCATCACTGTGAGCACCACCAGGCCGCGGCCGGTGGTGGCATCACCGCCAATCTGCAGCAGTTTGCCGTCCAGCGCAGTCTTGAGCTTGATCAGCACTTCTTCAGCCTCCAGCCGGTCATCGACGCGGCCGGTGCGGGTGGCGCTGGCCAGCAGCGGGGCGATCAGCAGCGATTCAGGCGGCAGGTTCTCGGTGTAGAACAAGCCGCCATCGGCGGCGGTGCCGGTGACCGGATCAATGCGCACATGCGGCTCAACCAGCGTGGCGTTTTGCACAAAGTAGGCAAAGTCGGTGTCGGACAACAGCACCAGGTCTTGCGCCAGTTTGTCGCGGAAAAATTGGTAGGCCGCATCGCCCGGCAAGGCCCACTGCGCCAGATCGGCCGCCAGCGCTGGCAGGCTTTTTGACAGCTTGGCGCTGTACTCAAAGGCTTCCAGGTGCAGCTTGTTGTCGCCCGACAGCAGCGCCGGGTTGGCGATCAGGCAATCGCCTTCTGCCACCGCTGGCACAGCCCAGCCGGTCTTGCTGCCGATCAGCGCCAGCAGGCGCTGCGCCCGCGCTACTGCTTGCGGGCAGGTGGCGTAGACATAGCCGCTTTTCA
>JANOBL010001114.1:0-3606 GCA_031411635.1 Betaproteobacteria bacterium | reverse complement strand
ATCGCATGCGTTTGTGACCGCAAGTTCCCGAACGGGCTGCGCTGCCACAATCTCACTTAACCAATGATGCTGCATTCGATCACCGCCTTTTGGAGGCTCTCAGCATGAAAACCAGTCTTGCCGACTATTTGCTGTCCACATTGGCCCTCAGCCTGCTGCTGGCCGCGAGCATCTTGCCGGTATGGATTTTTTCATCACGCTCCATCCAGTGGTTCGGAGATTATCACGTGCTGGTTGACGTTGCACTTGTCTTGCTGCTGTACGGCATACTGTCAGCGTTGGCAATTCGGGTTTTGTTGCGACTGCGCCCAATGCCACCCGGCACCTACAGCATGGATTCACCGATCTTCACTTCATGGAAGTTGATCACGGTGATATACCATTTTGGTCAGTCGGCACTGAAGCCGCTGACCCCGATATTTCTCAAACCGCTGGTTGCGATACTTTATGGTGCCAGGATTGGCAGCGACGCTGCGTTGGGCGGCATCATTGATGCCCCTTTTGCAGTTACTCTTGGCAATCGGGTCACGGTAGGGGCGTTTGCTCTGGTGTCTGGAAACTTTACAACACGGGAGTCATTGATCCTTGGCACGGTCAAGATCGGCGACGGGGCTACCATTGGCGTCAACGCGGTTGTTTTTCCCAACACCGAGATTGGGGAAAATGCGGTACTGCTGGGTGGCTCTTATCTGATGCCCGGGACCAAAATTCCGGCTGGGGAAACTTGGCGCGGCAACCCGGCCCGGAAATGGATGTAGGGGTTTGGTCAGAGCCAAAGCCTGAATCCGGCCACGCAACTTGTTGGATCATGAATTTTGGGGAAAATGATTGAACGAACCCGTCGCAATGCTGGTGAATGTTGACAAATCGTACCAACTCGACTCTGTGGTTGTCCCGGTGCTGAAGGGGATCGACCTGCTGGTACGGCCTGCGCTCTTCACAGTACTGCTGGGGCCATCCGGTAGCGGCAAGACCACTTTGCTCAACCTGATCGGTTGCATTGACCGCCCCGAAACTGGCGACGTGGTCGTTGCGGGTCGTCGCGTCAACGAACTCACGGATGACGAGTTATCTGATTTTCGGTCGAAAAACATCGGTTTTGTGTTCCAGAACTTCAACCTGATCCCGGTGTTGACGGCCTATGAGAATATTGAGTATCCGTTGGTGCTGGCGGGCATCGCGCCGCAGGAACGTCATCGCCGCGTGACCCGTTTGTTGGAGTCAGTGGGCCTGAGTGACCGTGCGCGCAACCTACCCGGGCAACTGTCGGGTGGACAACGACAGCGGGTGGCCATTGCACGTGCGCTGGTGCGAAAGCCCAGGCTGGTGATCGCCGATGAGCCCACAGCCAACCTTGACAGCAAGACTGGTGCGGCCATCCTGTCGCTGATGCGGCGCATGCAAGTACGTTACAAGATCACATTTCTGTTCTCGTCCCACGACCGCAGCCTGATCGGTACCGCGGACGATCTGATCACGTTGAAGGATGGCGTGATCCAATCAATCCGTCGCAAAGTGATCCCAGACGACGAAGACAACAACACCTCGACCGACACGTTGCCAGAGGAAACATGATGACGCTGTCGCTGGCCGTGCGCAACCTGTTGCGCAACCGACGCCGATCCATTGCGACATTGCTGGCTTTGGCCATCGGCATTGCATCTTTACTGCTGTTTGGCGGCTACAGCGCCGACATCCGTTATGGCATGCTCACCGGCTTTGTGCGCAGCGGCGGCCACCTGCAGGTTCAGCACCGCGACTTTTTTCTGTACGGCAACGGCAATCCGACGGCCTACGCAATCTCGAACTATGAAGCCATTCTTTCTGCCATCCACAAAGACGAAGTGCTGGCAAAGATGGTGACGGTGGTGTCGCCGATGTTGATTTTTGGTGGCATAGCGGGCAACTACGAGGCGGGTGTGTCGCGCACCGTGATTGGCACTGGTGTCGTAGCGGCCGACATGAATCGCATGCGCGAATGGAATGAATTCACCATTCCAATGCCGGCGCTGCATTTCCCCCTTGAAGGCGCTTCGGCCGACGCCGTGATCGTGGGTGTCGGTGTGGCACGGGTGCTGCTGTTGTGCGAGGCCTTGGGCGTCGCCAACTGTCCCCGTCCGGAGGGTGAAAAAAAGCCCACCGGCGCAGCATTACCTGCTGACATCGCGGCATTGGCATTGACCGAGCAGGCAGCGGCGTCCAAGCAGCAGGCCGCAAATCGGGAAGCAGCGGTTGGCGCTCCGGCCAGAGCACGCCTCGAACTGCTGGCGGGACATGGGCGCGGATCGCCAAACGTGGCCGCCTTGCGCGTCATTGCCGCTGAAGACCAGGGCCTCAAGGAACTGGACGAGGTCACCGTCCTTGTGCACCTCAAGCAGGCCCAACAACTTGTCTTCAGCCGCGCAGCGCCACGCGCAACATCAATCATGCTGCAACTGCAGCACACCGATCAGATGCGGCCGGCGGCCGCGCGACTGACCGCGCTGCTGTCCCGCGTGGCACCCGAACAGACGCTGTCAGTGCTTGACTTCGAATCGCTGAACCCGTTTTATGTGCAGACCCTGAGCCTGTTCAACACAATTTTCGGCTTCATCTTTGTTTTGATCGGCGGCATCGTGCTGTTCACCGTGAGCAATACGATGAACGCCGCCGTGGTCGAGCGCACCACCGAGATTGGCACCTTGCGCTCGGTGGGCCTGCGTCAGAGCGGCATCCGCCGATTGTTCGTGATGGAGGGATTTCTGCTCGGTGGGGTTGGCGCCATCGTGGGCGTGCTCAGCGCACTTGCCATCTCTTTCATCGTCAACCGGTCTGGGTTGACCTGGCTGCCCCCGGGCGGATCAGAGCCATTGCCGTTGACAGTTCGTGTCTGGGGCGAAACCGGCATGATCGTGGGCACGACAATCGGACTGACGGTGATCGGTGCGGTATCTGCCTGGTGGCCGGCCTACCGGGCAGCTCGACTAAAAATTGTGGATGCTTTGAGACACACCTGATGTTGACCCGCGCCCAAATTCTTCGATGTGTTGGCGGCCTCCTCACCTTGGGGCTTTTCAACCGGCCTACCGCCCAAGCCGCGCCCGACGCACAGACCATCCTTGCCGCAAGCGATGCGGTGCGTAATCCCGGGCAGCCGTTTCGGGTGACGGTCACGCTGACCGAGTACGACAAAGGCCAGCAAATTGACACCGGGATATTGTCAAGCTATTCGCGCACCATCGATAACAGCGGTCAATTTGCCAGTTTGATTCGCTTCGTACAGCCGGCGCGCGATACCGGTAAATTGATGCTCAAGAATGGCAACGACCTGTGGTTTTACGATCCGGGCACCAAAGCCAGCGTGCGGATCTCGCCGCAGCAACGCTTGCTGGGCGATGCGTCAAATGGTGACGTGATCACCGTCAACTTTGCGCGCGACTACAAGGCAACGCTGGCCGCCGAAGAAAACATCCAGGACGGAGAGCGGCGCTCGCGCCGCGCCTACAAGCTTGCGCTGGAGGCCACCGGTGAGGACGCCACCTATGCCGCGATAGAATTGTGGGTAGACAGCAGCAACAATTGGCCAATCAAAGCCCGCTTTCTGGCAGATTCTGGCCGTCTTTTGAA
>JANOBL010001113.1:0-4431 GCA_031411635.1 Betaproteobacteria bacterium | reverse complement strand
CGCACGCTCAAGCCGAGATCACGCGCTATCTGCTTGCTCGACTGCCCGCGGCCGAGCGCCGCGAGGATTTCATTCTCGCGCGGTGTGAGCAGCGGCCGCGGCGCCTGGTTGCGGAACATGCGTTGCGAAACGGCCGGACTCAGGAAAGTGCCGCCCGCCGCCACCACGTGGATAGCGGTAACAATCTCTGTTGCCGGGGCTTCCTTGAGCACATAGCCGCAGGCGCCGACCTGCAACGCATGCTGCACGTACTCCGGGTTGTCGTACATGCTCAGCATCACCACGCGCAACGCAGGCTGGCGTTGCTGCAGCAACTCGGCCAGTTCGATGCCGTTCATGTCCTTCATGCCGACGTCCATCAGCGCGATGTCAGGCTGCAGGCTGTCGATCAGCGCCAGCGCCTCGCGGCCGGTGCCGGCCTCGCCGGCGATCTCGATCCCGGGCAGCGTGGCAAGGCGCGCGCGCAGGCCGTCGCGCACCAGCGGATGGTCGTCCACCAGGAACAGGCGGATGGGGCCAGGGCCTGTCATCAATTGAATCGCCCCTGCGCCGGCAGCATGGCCAAGATTCGTGTGCCGCCGGCGTCCGAGCGCACCGTCAAACTTCCGCCGACCGAGGCCAGGCGCTCACGCATGTTGCGCAGCCCGATGCCACGTCGAGGGTCAACGTTGACTGCCGCGACATCGAAGCCGACCCCGTCGTCGCTGACCTCGAGCCGTACACCGCCGGCGGCAAAATCCAGCGTTATGCGCACCTGCCGCGCCTGCGCATGCTTGCGCACGTTGGTCAACGCCTCCTGCGCGATGCGGAACAGCGCGGTCTTCACCTCCTGCGGCAGCTCAACCGGCGCACTGCCGACCGCCACCATGGCGCGCACCGGGCCGGTTTCGTCGAACTCCAAGCCCAGATGCTTGAGCGCCGCTGGCAGGCCGTGGGTGTCCAACGCAGCCGGGCGCAGGCGGTGCGAGATGCGCCGCATCTCGGACAGCGTGTCGTTCAGCCGATCCAATGCCTTTGCAAGCACCGGCGCCGCCTGCTGCGAGCGGTCCAGCGCATCGACCGCAGATTCGATCAGCAGCTTGGCCGACACCAGCGTCTGGCTGGTGCCGTCGTGCAGTTCACGCGCAAGGTGGGCGCGCTCGTCTTCCTGCGACTGCACCACCTGCCGCGCCAGCAACCTGAGCTTGGCTTCGGCCACCCTGTGTTCGCTCAGGTTCAGCAGCAGCCCGGTTGCGCTGACGACGCAGAGGCAGAGTGCGGCAATGGCCGCGATCCACAGCATGGTGGTGGTGACGTTCTGGTTCATCTGCCGGTCCAGTGCGCCCATCGTCGACTCGATGTCGTCCAGGTACAAGCCTGTGCCCAGCATCCAGTTCCATCGCGGCAGCGACGTCACGTAACTGAGCTTGGGCGCCATCTGCGCGCTCGAAGGCTTGCGCCATTCGTACTCGACATAACCGCCGCCCTGGCGCGCCTGCGCGATCAGTTGCTGGATCGTGGCGCGGCCTTTGGAATCGCGCAGTTCCCACAGCATCTGGCCGACCAATTCGGGCTGGCGCGAATGCATCAGCGAACGACCCTGCAGGTCGTAGACGAAGAAGTAGCCATCGTTGCCATAGTCGAGCGCCGCCAGGCGGCGCAGCGCCTCGGCCCGGGTTTCCTTGTCGTCGCGGGCAGCGTCGTACAGCGGGCGCACGATGCTCACCGCCAGGTCGACGTAGCTGCGCAGTTCGACCCGCCGCTGCGCCATGTAGGACCGCTCGACCAGGGAAAGCTCGCGCGCCGCCAGGTCAAGCTGCTGATGGCGCACCGCCGCTGCCACCAAGGCCAGCGCAATCAGCAACGGCGCGATAGCGAGCGCTACGATCTTGGTGCGGAGGCGCATGGAACGATGATCGCAGAGATGCCCGCGTTGCGGTGGACGAGGCGGTTGCACAGCTTGCCCGTGAACATCAAGGCCGCGCCCCGCGCAATCGCCTGCGCGCCGTCAGGGCGCGTACCGAAATGAAAGATCATTTTCGCGCGTGGAGTCCATCGTGCACAAGATGCTGATCATGGTGTGGGCAGTGGCCGCAGCCGTGCAATGGGCGCCGGCCTGGCCGGCGGAGGCGGCGCCGGCGTCGGCGCCGTGGGGTGCGGCGTCTCGGGAGTGCGACGCCTGCCCCGAGATGGTGGCTATCCCCGGCGGCGAGTTCATGATGGGCAGCCCGGCGGGCGAGTCCGAGCGGGGCGACGACGAAGGTCCGCAGCGGCAGGTGCGGATGAAGCCCTTCGCCTTCGGCAAATCCGAAGTGACGGTGGCGCAGTGGCGGCAGTTCGCGCGCGCCAGCGGCTACTTGACCGAGGCTGAGCGCAGCGTCCACGCACCGGGTTGCTTCACCTGGGAGCCAGAAGACCCCGCATGGGCGTGGCGCGCCGGCCGAAGCTGGCGCGAGCCGGGCTGGCGCCAGAACGACAACGAACCCGTGGTCTGCATCAGTTGGGTGGACGCGCAGGCCTACGTTCGCTGGCTAGCCCAGCACAGCGGCGTCAAGGGTTGGCGGCTGCCCAGCGAGGCCGAATGGGAATACGCGGCACGCGCCGGCAGCACGACGCGCCGGCCCTGGGGAGACGAGCCCGGCGTGGCCTGCGCGTATGCCAACGGCACCGACAGGACCCAGGGGCCGCGCGGCCGCACCTGGACGGAGACTCACGCCTGCCGGGACGGCCACTGGTACGCCGCGCCCGTGGGCAGCTACCGGCCAAACGCCTGGGGCCTGCACGACATGCTGGGCAACGTGTGGGAATGGGTGCAGGACTGTTACCTGTCATACGCCGACGCGCCTAGCGACGGCAGCGCCCACGAAACGAACGTTTGCCAGGGCCGCGTGGTGCGCGGCGGCGCCTGGGACGACCCTCCTGCGGTGTTGCGCTCGGCCGCGCGCTTCTGGCTAGGGCCTTCAAACCGCAACAACAACATCGGATTGCGGGTGGCCAGGACGTTGCCGCTCTAGCCCGCGGCAGAGGCTGGTCCGGCAGCGGTCAGGGCCTCTGGGGGCGGCTGCGTGAGATCAACCGTCAGACGCTGCAATTCGCGCCGGCTTATCGAACACCCGCTGCTGGCCGTCTGCATGACCCGGCGCCCTGACCACCGCAGGCAACTCGCTGCAACACCCCCTCACCCTCAATGCCCACCCCCCAGATAAGCCGCCTTCACCGCCGGGTCGTCGCGCAATTGCGCCGCCGGCCAGTTGCAGCCGGCGCTCTTTGAGGCGCGGAAACAGCGCCATCGCGCGCTCCAGGTCGGCCGCCACGTCGCCCTTGGGCCGGGCGCCGGTGTAGCGCGGAAACGCGCCCAGCCGCAGGTTGTCGGTTACCGTCATCGTGGCAAATACGCGCCAGCCCTCGGGCCGCTGGGCAGGCGCGCCAGCGCCGCGCATACCGACGCTGGCAGCAGCACTTGGGCCATCGCGCTGCCAAAAGCTTGCAGGCCGCCAGGCATTGCGGCGGCCTGGCGCCGGGCCTCGCCTTTCCAGCGGGCAAGGCTGTCGGGGGGGGACAACGCCAAGCGCTCACGCAGCGCCAGGTTGCGGCCGTCGGACAGCAGAAAGTTCAGGCCACCAGCGGCATCGCCAAAGACCGTCAGGCGCAGTGCGCGGCGCGGCGGCTGCGGCTCACTCACGGCAACCTGCGCCGGCGCTGGGCCAGCAGATGCAGCGGTGCACGGGACATGTGGACTCCCGGCGGGCGGTGGGCTGGGATGGCTTACTTTGCCTGTTGCGGTGGCTGGTTGGGGCTGGCTGCCGACGGCACGGCCCGGCGCTGGGGCCAGGCGATGTAGACCGGCAGTCGCAGCGAGGCGGAAAGCAGAGTCTCGCTGGTGATGGTTGGCGCCAACCGTTTCCGCGTGTTGCAGGCCGGTGGAACGGCAATCTGCGCGATTGCCTTGGCCGGGTCAGCGCTGTGCAGGAGCTTGAGTGCCAACAACACTGTGGGACGGAACAATCAGAGGCCTTGATCTGACGATCTCATCGGCCGGGAGCTTGGTACCGCATCGCGCCTGCAGGCATCGAGCCGTGGGGTCGGCATTGGATTTGGCTGCCGGCTGGGGCTGATGTTTTGAACGGCTGAAGCCGTCGATTGCTGCCGGTCTGTGTTGAATGGCGAGCGCTGGCTTGCGACCCTTTGTCGTGATTCGACTAAGCGACGCTAACGGCGGCAATGCAGCGATTGCGGCCAGTCGCGACGAGCAAGCCAACGGCAGCTCTTTGACAGATCGGCGACCTTCGTGGCACGCCCGCTAACTGTGCAGTGCAGGCAGCGGAAATCGCGGGGCTTGCGGCGTTGTTTGTGCATGCGCTGACTGAGGATGCCAAGCGCTTTGGTCGCTCACGCAGCTTATCGAGTCTCCCATCAAGCCTATGATGATGCGCCTCATGCTGGAGACCGCGC
>JANOBL010001112.1:0-2737 GCA_031411635.1 Betaproteobacteria bacterium | reverse complement strand
TGAAGCCGTATGGACAAACCCACCGCTTCCGCTGTCAGCCCGGCGCAGGGATGCGCTTGCAGTGGCGCCTGCATCAACCAGCGCGCTGCCGCGTCGGCGGTGGCGGCATCCATCTCGCCGCGCATCTGCTTCTTCCAGAAGATGTTGGCCAGTTCTGCAAACAGCAGATCGGGCACCAGCAGCGCATCGCCCAGCAGCGCGCTGGCCTGGTCGGAGCCGTCTTCAGGCAACAGCCATTTGGCCGCCACGCTGGCATCAATCACCCAAGAAGCCACGGTGCGGCGCCGGCGGCTGGGTCAGCGCTCGCCCCGGCTTTCGCGCA
Organism: Betaproteobacteria bacterium; assembly: GCA_031411635.1. Taxonomy (GTDB): domain Bacteria; phylum Pseudomonadota; class Gammaproteobacteria; order Burkholderiales; family Burkholderiaceae_C; genus Pseudaquabacterium. Next base: position 2,415 of record JANOBL010001112.1, on the reverse strand, counting down.
GCAGGTCTTCCGATGGCGTCTGCGTCCGGCCTGCGCTGAGCGCACGGATGTCGGCCGCCAGTTGCTGCAGCTCGGCGGTGCCGCCGCCGGGTGGGCTGGTCAGCGCGCTGCGCACGATCTCGCGCAACTCGGCGTTCATCGAGCGCTGGTGGCGCGCTGCGCTTTGGCGCAGCTTTTCCTTCAAGTCGTCGTCCAGGTTGCGCAAGACAAAGTCGGCCATGGTGGGCTCCGCAGAAAGTGATGCCGATGATATCAACCTCGTTGGATAAGTGGCTTCAGCCGGCCGCCGAGCCACCCGACCCCATCGCCCTGTCCGCCCTGCAGCACTGGGCCTACTGCCCCCGCCAATGCGGCCTGATCCACCTGGAGCAGGCCTTTGACGACAACCTGCACACCTTGCGTGGCAATGCGGTGCACGCGCAGGTGGACAAGCCCGGCGTGGACACCGCCAAAGGCGTGCGAAGCGAGCGTGCGCTGCCGCTGTGGCATGACGAACTGGGCCTGATCGGCAAGGCCGATGTGGTGGAGTACAGCGTCGGCGGTGCACCGTACCCGGTGGAATACAAGCATGGCAACCGCCACAAGGCCGCGGCCATCGCCGCCTGTGACGACTTGCAATTGGCCGCCCAGGCTGTGTGTTTGCAGTTCATCAGCGGCCGGCCGGTGCCCGAGGGCGCAATCTACTACGCCAGCTCCAAGCGGCGGCGCGTGGTGCCCATCACACCTTTGCTGCGCCAGCAGGTGGCCGATACCGCCGATGCGGTGCGCAGCATGTTGCAAGGCCAGCACCTGCCGGCACCGTTGACTGGGGAAATGGCGGTCCAGCGCTGCGGCGGCTGCTCGTTGCACGACCGCTGCCAGCCCGAGTCCGCCGCGTCCAGCGCACTGGCCACGGCACGTGCCCGGCTGTTTGATCCCGACGCCTGAGCGCGTCGCCGCCATCGCCATCGCCAACCCTTCTGGCAGCACCATGCAACTGCTCAACACCTTGTACGTCAACACCCCAGGCAGCTACCTGCGGCTGGACAACGCCACCTTGCGGGTGGACGTGGAGCGCGAGACCCGGCTGCGGGTGCCGCTGCACCACCTGCAATCGGTGGTGTGTTTTGGGCCGGTGGGTTTGTCTGCGCCGCTGATGCACCGGCTGGCCGACGAGGCCATCGGCCTGGTGCTGCTGGACGACAACGGCCGCTTCAAGGCCAGGTTGGAGGGTGCCACCGCTGGCAATGTGCTGTTGCGCCGCGCCCAGCACTTGCGCAGCACGGACAGCGGGTTTGCGCTGGACACCGCGCGTGCCTTTGTGGCTGGCAAGATCAAGAACACGCGGCAGGTGCTGCTGCGCGGGGCGCGCGAATCAAAAGTGCCTGTGGAGTGCGACCAGCTAACCCGCGGCGCGGACGATTTGGCCGCCAGCCTGCGTGCCTTGCCGGCGGTGGCTGATCTGGACGCCTTGCGCGGCGTGGAGGGCGAGGCGGCACGCCAATACTTTGGCTGCCTGAGCCTGCTGGTGCGCGCCGATGCCCGGCCGCACTTTGCGATGGACGGCCGCAACCGGCGCCCGCCGCGCGACCGCATCAACGCGCTGCTGTCGTTTTTGTACGCGATGTGGATGAACGATTGCCGCAGCGCCATCGAGGCAGCGGGGCTGGACCCCCAGGTTGGATTTCTGCACGCTCTGCGGCCCGGCCGCGCCGCGCTGGCGTTGGACCTGATGGAAGAGTTCAGGCCCTATGCCGACCGGCTGGCGCTGTCACTGGTGAACCGCGAGCAACTGAATGCCAGCAGCTTTGCGGTGCGAGAAGGCGGCGCGGTGGCGCTGCTGCCAGAAGCGCGCAAGGCCGTGGTGGTGGCCTACCAGCAGCGCAAGCAGGAGGACATCACCCACCCGCTGCTGGCACAAGCCTTGCCGTTGGGCCTGGTGCCGCTGGTGCAGGCGCGCCTGCTGGCAAGGGCGGTGCGAGGGGAACTCGACGCCGATGGGCGCGCCGGCGGTTATGTGCCGTTTACCGCCAAGTAGCAGGGGCAGCGATGCTGGTGATCGTCTGCTACGACGTGAGCACCGAAACCAAGCAGGGCCGCCGCCGGCTGCGCCGCGTGGCCAAGGTATGCGAGAGCACTGGGCAACGGGTTCAGAAATCGGTGTTTGAATGCCAAGTGACGCTGGCAGAGTTTGAGGCGCTGGAGCGGCGCCTGCTGGCCGAGATCGAGCCCACCCAGGATTGCCTGCGGCTGTACCGGCTGCCCGACAGCCGAGGCGCCGAAGTGCGGGAGCACGGCACTTTCAAGGCGATTGATTTTGAAGGGCCGCTGGTGTTGTAGCAGCCGTGGCCGCTATACCATCGTGGCGCGAACCAGGTGTGCGGCTTTGGCACCCAGCAGGTTAGCGCCCGCGCGCAAAAGCTTGTTTTTCCAGAC
>JANOBL010001111.1:0-7260 GCA_031411635.1 Betaproteobacteria bacterium | reverse complement strand
CCCCCCGCAGCGTGCGCTGCTGCCACCATTCCAGCTCTTCGATCTGGGCCGGCGGCACGCCCCAATGTTCCAGATGGGCGGCTATGCCCAGCGGCACAAAAAACCGCGTGCCGCGCGTGGCCAGGTGGCGAACCGTGTCCATGTCCAGATGGTCATAGTGATCGTGCGAGATCAGCACGGCGTCGATGGGCGGCAGGTCGGCCAGCGCGATCGGCGGTGCATGGAAACGCCGCGGCCCGATCGGCAGCGGCGACACCCGCTCGGCAAACACCGGGTCCAGCAGCAAACGCAGGCCGTCAAGCGCCACATAGCTGCTGGCATGGCCGATCCAGAACGCGCGCAAGCCGCTGGGCGGCGGCGCTGCGGCCAGCGTGGCCTTGTCGACGGCGAGCACAGGCAGCGGTGCCGGTGGCTCGCGAACCTCGTTGCCAGAGAACTGGCGCACGATGTAATCACCAACCGCTGCCAGGCTGGTTGCTGCCTCGGGTTGCAGGTTGACGAAGCGGCCACCGTGGTACTGCGGGTTGGCCTTGGCGCGCTCCAGCCGCGCGCCGGTCATGTGGGCACCAAACTGTGGCAACGACAACACCGCCCAGCCGGCTGCGGCCAGCGCCGCCACCAGCACCGCCAGCACAGCGGCGGTGCGCAGCAACCAGCGTGGGAGTTTGAATCGCATGCGCGGCGATCATACGGGGGGTCAGCGGTTGACTCGCTGCACGCAGTCCGTCAAGCCAACTTGACCAGCGTCATCGCAGTAGGGCAAAAGCGCCTTCGCCGCCTCAATGCGCAAGCCCAGCGCCACGGTGTCATCGTTCATGATGTTGAGCAAGAAGCGCTTCGGATCCAGCGGCAGGCCAGCGGCAACTGCGCCCTTGTTCATCAAACCAGCACCTGCAACGGCCACCGCTGCAGGATCAGCCGCTGGCGGGGTATGCACCGCCAGCACGGCGGGCCTGCCTTGTTCCAGCGCATGCTGAAAATCAGCGGCTTGCATGCTTTCAAGATGCGCCAACAAGCCGGCCTGGCCATCGGGGTTGGGAGGGATGTCGAGCCAGGGCTCGTCGGCGAACATCCGTGCCAGGTCGGGCGACACAAACGCCGACCAATGTTCGCTTCCGGCCAGTTGGGCCGGCACCATGCGGGCATGCACAACTTGCAACGCTGACAACGCATCCACCGACGGCATCATGCCCACCCGTTGTGGCTTGATCTCGCCCAGGTAGCGGGTGCGCAATGATTCCAGAAAGGCCATGGCCTGCCGGGCCGGCACAGGCTGCGAGAGCGAAAACCAGAGTTGATAGCCGTCCTTGCCGGAGACCGCGATGGCGGGGGCGGGCAGGTCCAGATCGGCCTGCACACCTTGCCAGACTTTCAAGAGGGCATCCCAGTCGGCTGGCCTGGCAAGCGCCAGCACCATCGCCCGCACGCCGCCACTCGAATCGATCAGGCTGGATTCGTTGGGGGCCGTGTCCAGGCCTGCGGGTGCCTGTGGCACATACAGGCGATGCAGTTCCCGTTGCAGTCGGTTCATGGCTTGAAGGGGTGTACGGCTGGTTGAGCAGGGGCAGCGCTGGTTGGCGCCGCCGTCAGTCGTCAGAACACGATGCGACGATTGGACCAGTGTCGGCCAAAGCGCACGGCCAGCGCGCCTGTCACGACAATGGCGTTATGCCCGCTGACCCTGTCCACCATCGCATCGCCGCTGATGGGCACCGTGTACCCTGGCCTTTCCGCAGCTTTGCGGTTCGCAGTGAAGAGCGGCGCCATGCCTTGCACGCACGCGCGCCGTACGGCCAGGTGCACACCGTGCGCACGGCGTTTCTGGATGCCGGCTCGCTCGCCAGCCTTACTGCCGAAGGCTACTCGCGCGTGACCATCGAGGCGTTTTCGGACATCGACTACGCCGCCACCAGCGTGGTGGACCTGGCTGCGGCCGCAGCCGGCGTGGCCGACCTGGTCGGCAGCATCGCCGGGGCCTTGCAGGTGACGGGCGTGCTGGGGGACGACGCTGATGGCTACCGCAGCAGCGTTGCAACCCGGATCGACTACCTGGCATCTTGCGGCGCGGGCTTTCACAACGACGTCCGTGGTCATTGGTCGAGTTGCCTGTTCTGGGTTCTTGCGCTCGACGTCGCCGATGTCGATTTTGTGATGCCGCATGCCGGCGTGCGCTTCAGCTTGGCGCCTGGCGACCTGGTCGTTTTTGACCAGACCATGGCGCACGGGCTGTGCCGTCCAGGCGACGGCGGGCGCGCGGTGGCGGCCTCGTTCGATACCGGCGAGCATCGCCACCAGCTCTTTCTGACCGGCGAACTGGCGCTCACCGACGCACACTGGGCCGCGCTGGGCGCACCGTGGTGTGCTGTGGAAGATCACGAGCGCCTGGGCGCGCTTGATCTGATGGTGGCCGAGTTTGACGAGTGCACCGGCGCCATCAAGCGTGTGCGTGCGCTGCGGGATTGCATGAAGCGCAGCACCTGCCATGTGGATGAAGGGTGAGCGGCCGGCGCGCCTGCAGCAATGGCGCCATGCGCCCTGCGGCACTGGCGCTGCTGATCGCATGAACAAGGGGTGTCAGAGTCCACCCAGGCCAGCGTGTCGTTGTGCTTGATGCGCCAATGACGCCGTCAGCGGTGATCCTCGATTTCCCCAGCCGCCCCCTTGCCGCTGTAAGCGTCGCGAACCAGTTGCGCGAACAGCCGGGCCGGCTCGACCAGGCTTCGGTTCGCTCGATGGACGAGGCCGATGTCGCGGTGAAACGTGTGGGGCCCGAGGTCGATCACGCGCACCGCCGCGGGCCAGCGGCGATGGGTGGCCGTCTGCGGCACCAACGCAACCCCCACCCCATTGGCCACGAGGCGCACGATCGCATCCAGTTCGTCCAGCTCGCAAACCTGTTGCACGCTCAGGTGCGCGGCACGAAGAAAACGATCAACCTGCCGGCCGCCGAACGAGGCACGGTCGTAGCGGACAAACGGCTGGCTGGAAATCAGCTCGGCCCAGTCGCCGCCGTCCACGTGCCGCGGCACCAGCAGACGAAACGGCTCGTGCGCAAGCGTGTGCCATCGCAGATCGCTGTGCAGCGAGAACGGCGGCCGGATGATCGCCGCCATGTCGATCTCGCCGGCATCGACCAGGTTCAAGAGTTCCAAGGACAAGCCCGGAACAACTCTCGTGCGGCAGCCGGGAACCTGCTTGTGGAACTTGCCGAGCGCATCCGGCAGCCGCGAGCGCTGCACCGATGCAATGGCGCCGATGTTGAGCGTGACCGTGCCTTGCTGGCCCGCATTGCTCGACCCCAGGTTGCCGTAGAGACGAATCAGTTCCTGCGCCTGCGCGAGGGTCTGCTGCCCCAAGGCATTGAGACGCGCCGATCGGCCCGTGCGGTCGAAGAGCTGGAAGCCCAGCTCCGCCTCCAGACGCTGCATCTGCGCACTGACGGCCGCCTGCGTCAGGCCGATGCGTTCACCGGCGGCGGCGAAGGTTCCCTCTCGTGCCACGGCCAACAAGGTCTTGAGTTCGCGGATCATCAACAAATTCTGTTTGTGCTTGGCTCAAATATAGATTGATTTTCATTTTTGTTGGACTGCCTACGATGGATGGTACCGACGCAGCCAGGGCCCGAACCTCTTCAGGCCACCGCGCGTGCCGGTCTCACAGGAGAAGCGCATGGCCACGCTGCAAGTCTGCACCCCCGTCCCATCCCAGGATCCAGCCACCGCCGATGCGAGGCGGGGCCTGCTTCTAGGCGCAGCGGCGGTCGTGATCTTCGCGCTGACGTTTCCGATGACCCGGCTGGCCGTCGGCTCGGTAGAGGCTCCCCAGTTGCCGCCCGCTTTCGTGGCCGTCGCGCGCGCAGCCGGCGCGGGCCTCATCAGCCTCGTCTACCTGCTCGCCTGCCGAGCCAGCCTGCCCAAGGTGGCGCAGTGGCCCGCCCTGGCGCTGAGCGCGCTGGGCATCGTCTTCGGGTTCCCGCTGTTCCTGGCGCTGGCCTTGCGCGAAGTGCCTGCCATGCACGCGGCCATCGTCACCGGCATCACGCCACTGACGACCGCCGCATTCGCCGCCATCGCATTGCGTCAACGGGCGTCGGCAAGCTTCTGGGCCTGCGCGGTGCTCGGCTGCGTTCTGGTGCTGGCCTTTGCGATGCACGAGGGTGGCGGCGCCGTCACGGTCGCCGACGGATGGCTGCTGCTTGCGGTGTTCAGTGCCGGCGGCGGGTATGTGGCCGGCGCCCGCTTGAGCGCGCAGATGCCGGCGGAACGCGTGATCTCGTGGGTCCTCGTGCTCAGCTTGCCCCTAACCGCTCCGCTCGCCATGCTCTGGTGGCCAACGCAGCCTGTGAGCGCCGCGGCCTGGGGAGGCCTGGCCTATGTCACGGTGTTCGCCATGTGGCTGGGCTTCTTCTTGTGGTACCGCGGCCTGGCCTTGGGAGGCACGCTGCGGGTCAGCCAGATCCAGCTCCTGCAACCCTTTCTTGCCCTGATCTTCTCGGTTCCGCTGCTGGGCGAACCGTTGCGCGCCAGCACCGTTGTCTTCGCGCTCGCGGTGCTTGCCACCGTCTTCGTCGGGCGACGCGTGCCGGTACAGCGCACTGGCTTGCACACCGGCCGATGAATCACCGATCTAGACGCTGGCCCGAGAACCCGCTCGGTGCATCAAGACCGCCTCCCGACACAACCCACCCAAGGAACCATCACCATGCATGCCCCGACCACGAATCCCGCACCGCTGTCCCCCTTTCACCTCGCGTTCCCGGTGCACGACATCGTGCTGGCCCGCGCGTTCTACGGCGAACTGCTCGGCTGCCCTGAAGGCCGCAGCGCGGACGACTGGGTCGATTTCAATTTCTACGGTCACCAGATCGTCGCGCACCTCGCGCCCGCCGAAACCGGCATCGCGCAGCGCAATGCGGTCGACGGCCATGGCGTGCCGGTACGGCACTTCGGCATCGTGCTGCCGATGGCCGACTGGGAAGCGGCCGCCGCGCGCCTGAAGGCGGCCGGCGTCGAGTTCGTGATCGAGCCCTACATCCGCTTCAAGGGCGAGCCCGGCGAGCAGGCGACGATGTTCTTTCTCGACCCCTCCGGCAACGCGCTGGAGATCAAGGCCTTCGCCGACATCGCGATGCTGTTCGCCAAGTGATCAGTACGCTTGACCGCATCCAACACGGCCACCGGCGCGATGTGCCCTGGGGCCCCATACTTGCCTCCATCCTGGAGCCGGCACGATGAACGAGCACTACCGACCGGTTGCGTCCGAGCACGCCAGCCGCCTGATCAACCACGGCCCGACCGTGCTGGTGACCAGCGCCGACGGCGAGCGCCGCAACGTGATGGCCGCCGCGTGGTCGATGCCGGTCGAGTTCACGCCGCCGCGCATCGCCGTCGTCATCGACAAACGAACCTACACGCGCGAACTCATCGCTGCGAGTGGCGCGTTCGGCCTGTGCCTGCCGGGTGCGGCGTTGCTCGACCTGACCTACGCCGTCGGCGCAGCGAGCGGCCGAGACGTCGACAAGTTCGCCCGCCACGGCATCGTCGCAAGGCCCGGGCAGGTACTGGGTGTTCCGCTGATCGAGACGGGCTGCGCCGCCTGGCTTGAATGCCGTCTGATCCACGAACCCCACACGGAGGACAGCTACGACACTTGCTTCGCGGAGGTGGTTGCGGCCGCGGCCGATCAACGCATCTTCGCGAGCGGCCATTGGTTGTTCAGCGATGACAACGTCGGGCTGCAAACGATCCACCACCTCGGTGGCGGCAACTTCGTGCGTGCTGGCGGCGTGCTGCGGGCAAAGGCGTTGTAGCCTGCACCGCAAGCCCAGCAATTTGGCGCGCCTGCGGCGCTGGCGCCGCACGCCACAAGAACGTGCCCGTCATTCGACGGTCACGCTCTTGGCCAAATTCCTGGGCTTGTGGTGTCCGCCCGGCGCTACCGCGCCTTCACATCGCTGACGCGATGGGAGCGGCCCCCTCAAGCCGAGAAACCTGGCGCGCTTGCGGCGCTGGCGCTGCGCGCTACAAGAACGTGCCCGTCATTCGACCGTCACGGACTTGGCCAAATTCCTGGGCTTGTGGTGTCCGCCCGGCGCTACCGCGCCTTCACATCGCTGACGCGATGTGAGCGGCCCCCTCAAGCCGAGAAACCTGGCGCGCTTGCGGCGCTGGCGCTGCGCGCCACAAATCCATGCCGGTCATTCGACCGTCACGGATTTAGCCAGGTTCCTCGGCTTGTGGTTCCGGCCGGCGCTGCGCGCCTTAACTTGGCTGCGCCAAGTTAGCCTGCACCGCAAGCCACGCAATCTTGCGCGCCTGCGGCGCTGGCGCTGTGCGCCACAAGTCCATGCCGGTCATTCGACCGTCACGGACTTGGCAAGATTGCGTGGCTTGTCCACATCCGTCCCCCGCGCGCAAGCTGTGTGATACGCCAGCAACTGCAGCGGCACCACATGCAGGATCGGTGACAGCGCGCCGTAGTGCTCGGGCATGCGGATCACATGCACACCCGGCTCGCTGACGATGTGGGTGTCGGCGTCGGCAAATACAAACAGCTCACCACCGCGTGCACGCACTTCTTGCAAGTTGCTTTTCAGCTTCTCCAGCAGTGCATCGTTGGGCGCAATCGTCACCACCGGCATCGCCGCTGTCACCAGCGCCAGCGGGCCGTGCTTCAGCTCACCAGCCGGGTAGGCCTCGGCATGGATGTAGCTGATCTCCTTCAGCTTCAAGGCGCCTTCCAGCGCGACGGGATAGTGCAGGCCGCGGCCCAGGAACAGCGCGTTTTCCTTGCGCGCAAATTCGGCCGACCAGGCGATCACCTGTGGCTCCAGCGCCAGCACCGCCTGCACCGCCGCCGGCAGATGGCGCAGCGCCTTGATGTGCTCGGCCTCTTGCGCATCGCTCAGGCGGCCGCGCATCTGCGCCAGCGTCAGCGTCAGCAAAAACAGCGCCACAAGCTGGGTGGTGAAAGCCTTGGTGGACGCCACGCCGATCTCCACCCCGGCATGGGTCAAAAAGTGCAGCTTGCACTCCCGCACCATCGCGCTGGTGGCCACGTTGCAGATCGTCAGCGTGTGCGGCTGCCCCAGGCTGCGCGCATGCTTCAAAGCGGCGATGGTGTCGGCCGTCTCGCCGCTCTGGCTGATCGTCACCACCAGCGTGCATGGATCGGGCACGCTGTCGGGGTAGCGGTACTCGCTGGCGATCTCCACGCTGCTGGGGTTGCCGCCAATCGACTCCAGCCAGTACTTGGCGGTGG
>JANOBL010001110.1:0-3601 GCA_031411635.1 Betaproteobacteria bacterium | reverse complement strand
TTGCCTGGATAGCTGGTGGCAAACGAGGCATGGCCGGGGGTGTGCCAATCCTGCGTGACGATGATGTTGCTGAAGGCAGCCGCGATCTTGTTGATCACCGGCACCACCTCCTCGCCCTTGGCCACCGGCAAGGTGCCGCCGGTGACAAAACTGTTTTGCACGTCGACGACGATCAGCGCACTGCTGGCATTGGGCTTGAGCTTGCCGGCGGCCAGCAGTGGCAGCGCGGCGGTGCTGCCGGCCAGGGCCAGCGATTGCAGAAACAGGCGTCGGGCTTGGTGGGTCATGGTTGGCTCCAGTAGGGGGAAGTCAGGAAAAAATAAAACGCTCACATTGAAAGATAGGCACGCCGAACCTGGTGGTTGGCGGCCAGCTCGGCCATCGTTGCCTGGTAGCGGATCTGGCCTTTTTCCAGCACATAGGCGCGGTCGGACACCAGTTCGGCAAAGTGCATGTTCTGCTCCGACAGCAGGATGCTGACACCCTGGGCCTTGAGCGTGATGATCATCTGCGCCATCTGCTCGACGATCAAGGGGGCCACGCCCTCACTGGGCTCGTCCAGCAGCACCAGGAAGGGGTTGCCCATCAGGCTGCGCGCAACGGTGAGCATCTGCTGTTCACCACCGCTCATGCGGCCGCCGGGCCGGTGGGGCATCTCGCCCAGGTTGGGAAACAGCTTGAACAAGGCCTCGGGCGTCCAGGCCGGTGCGGCGCTGCCGTCGGGCCACAGGCGCGCTGGCTGGCGGCCGACGGCCAGGTTTTCCAGCACCGTCAAATCGCTGAAGATGCGGCGGTCTTCGGGCACGTAACCCAGGCCGGCGCGGGCGATGGTGTGGGATTCGGCGTGGGCGATGTTGCGGCCCATGAATTGCACCGCACCGCTGCGGCGCGGCAGCAAGCCCATCAGCGCTTTCAACGTTGTGCTCTTGCCGGCGCCGTTGCGGCCCATCAGCGCCACCACCTCGCCGCGCTGCACTTGCAGATCGACATCAAACAGGATTTGCGCGGCGCCGTACCAGGCGTTGAGGTGGGCGGCTTGCAGCAGGGGCTCGCTCACGATTCGACCCCCACCCCACCCTCCACGTCGCCGCCTGCAGGCGGCTCCGACTCGCCAGGCGCGCGACAGTCCGCAGGGACTGCCGCACGTCCGGTCTCGTCCCCCTGCCCGGGGGAGGGAGCAATTTTCTCGAAGGTTTTGCCGCTGCCAAAGTACACCGCCTGCACTTGTGGGTGATCACGGATTTCGGCCGGTGTGCCCTCAGCGATCAGCCGGCCACGCGCCAGCACGATCAAGCGGTCGGCATGGGCAAACACCACGTCCATGCTGTGCTCGGTGAACAGCACGCCCAGACCACGCTCCACCACCAGACGCTTGGTCAAGGCCATCAACTCGTTGCGCTCCTGGGGTGCCATGCCGGCGGTGGGCTCGTCCATCAGCAGCAGCTTGGGTTGGTTGGCCAGCGCAATCGCCAGTTCCACCCGCTTGACATCACCATAGGCCAGCACGCTGCAAGGCCGCTCGGCTTGTGCGGCCATGCCCACTTGTTGCAGCAAGGCCAGCGCCTCGCTGCGGCGGTAGGCTGCCGCACGCCGCCACATCGAGAACAGCCGGCCATCGGCCGAGATCAGCGCCATCTGCACGTTTTCAACCACCGTCAGCGACGCAAAGGTTTCGGCAATCTGGAAGGTGCGGCCCACGCCACGTTTCCAGATCTCGCGCGGCTTGCGGCCCAGCAGTTCATCACCGTTCAGCAGGATCGAGCCTGCGTCGGCTTTCAACTGGCCGTTGACCATGTTGAAGGTGGTCGATTTACCCGCGCCGTTGGGGCCGATCAAGGCCAGCAACTCGCCTTTGGCAACGCTGAAGCTGATGCCGTCCACCGCGCGGTTGCCACCAAAGGATTTGCCCAGGCCGGTGACTTGCAGCAGCGCCGTCATGCGGGTTTGCGCCGGTCGAACACGCGGTCGAACAAAGCCCCGGCAAAGCCCGCAATGCCCTGCGGAAACGCCAGCACCAGCAGCAGCACGATGCCGCCCAGCAGCGCGCGCCAGTAGTCGGTGCTGCGCGCAACAGTGTCTTGCAGCCATGTGAAGCTGACGGCGCCCACAACCGGGCCGGCCAGGGTTTGCACACCGCCCAGCAGCACCATCACCAGGCCGTCCACCGATTTGCCCACCCCAAGGCTGTCCGGCGAGATGCTGCCCTTGCTGAAGGCGTACAGCGATCCGGCCAGCCCGGCAAACACAGCCGCCACGACAAACGCCGCCCACTGGATGCGTGGCACATCGATGCCGATTGCATCGGCGCGCAACGGCGAATCCCTGCCGGCGCGCATCGCATAACCAAACGGCGAAAACAACACCCGGCGCAGCAGCAGCACACCACCGGCCACACCCGCCAGTGTCAGCAAGTAATAGGCTTGTTTGTCGGCCAGCCAGGCCGCCGGCCAGACACCGGTGATGCCGTTGCTGCCGCCGGTGAACTCGTCCCACTGGAAGGTGATGGACCAGACGATTTGCGCAAACGCCAGCGTCAGCATCGCCAGGTAAACACCCGACAAGCGCACACAAAACCAGCCGAACAACAGCGCGCCCACGCCCGCCACCAGCGGTGCGCCCAGCAGCGCGGTCTCCATCGCCCAACCAGCTTTTTGCATCAGCAGCGCGGCGCCATACGCGCCCAGGCCAAAGTACGCGGCATGGCCAAACGAGTGCAGCCCCGCCGGCCCCATGATGAAGTGCAGGCTGGCGGCAAACAGCGCGGCGGTAAGCAGATCGATCGCCAGCACGGTGACATAAGGATTGGCGGTGGTGGCCAGCGGCAGCGCCAACAAACCCAGCGCGACCAGGGCCGCAGCGATCAGCAATGGTTTTGTTGCCGGCCGCAGCGGCGGCTCGATCGCGGCGGTATTGCGGCTGGCGGCTTGGGCCCGGCCCATCAGCCCCCAAGGCCGCCACACCAGCACCACCGCCATCACCAGAAACTCGGCCACCAAGGTGAGCTTGGAGAAGCTGAAGTCCACACCCAGCCAATGCACCGTGCCTATGCCCACGCACATCGCCTTGATCTCGGCAATCAGCAGTGCAGCCACATAAGCGCCCGGGATCGAGCCCATGCCACCCACCACCACGACGACAAAGGCATCGCCGATGGTCAGCAGATCCAGGCTCAGCGATGCCGGCTCACGCGGCAACTGCAATGCACCGCCCAGCCCGGCCAGCATCGCGCCCAGCGCAAACACGCTGGTGAACAGCCAGGCCTGGTTGACACCCAGCGCGCCCACCATCTCGCGGTCTTGCGTGGCGGCGCGCACCAGCGTGCCCCAGCGGGTGCGGGTGAGCAGCAGCCACAGCAGGCCCAGCACCAACGGGCCGACAACGATCAGCAGCAGGTCGTAGCTGGGGAAGCGCCGGCCCAGGATGTCGACCGCCCCAGTGAGGCCGGGCGCACGTGGGCCCAGCAGGTCTTCCGGGCCCCACAGCCACAGCGTGGCGTCCTTGATCACCAGCACCAGCGCAAACGTGGCCAGAAGCTGAAACAGCTCCGGGGCCTGGTAGATGCGGCGCAGCAGCAGCACCTCCACCAGCGCGCCGATCAGGC
>JANOBL010001109.1:0-2488 GCA_031411635.1 Betaproteobacteria bacterium | reverse complement strand
CCGGTGGCCGGCCGGTGTCGCTGGTGGTGTCTTACCCGGTGGGTGGTGGTGCCGACCTGATGGCCAGGCTGATTGCGCCGCGCCTGGCCGAGTCGCTGGGCCAGGTGGTGATCGTCGAGAACAAACCCGGCGCCGGGGGCCAGGTGGCCGGTACCCATGTGGCCAAGGCCGCGCCCGATGGCGCCACCTTGCTGCTGGATGCGTCCAGCTACGCGGTGGCGCCCAGCCTGTACCCGAAGATGGCCTACGACCCGGCGCGCGCCTTCACGCCGCTGGCGGTGCTGGCGCTGTTTCCGAACGTGCTGGTGGCCCACCCGGGGTTTGCACCCGCCACGGTGCGCGACGTGGTGGCGGCGGCCAAGGCCAAGCCGGGCAGCGTGGCCTATGCCTCGTCGGGCAACGGCTCGGCCCAGCATCTTGCCGGCGCGCTGTTTGAAGACCTCACCCAGAGTGATTTGCTGCATGTGCCGTACCGCGGTGGTGGCCCGGCGCTGCAGGATGTGATGGGCGGCCAGGTACCCTTGTTTTTTGCCAACCTGGCCTCGTCGCTGGCGCAGATCCAGGCCGGCCGGCTGCGCGCCGTGGCCGTGACCAGCCGCAAGCGCTCATCGGCGCTGCCCAACGTGCCGACGATGGAAGAAACCGGCGTGCCGGGCTACGAGGTGCAAGAGTGGAACCCGGTGCTGGCGCCGGCCGGCATCGATGCCGACACCAAGCGCCAGTTGATCGCCGCAATCGCCCATGCGATGGCCGCGCCCGAGGTGCTGGCGCGCATCCGCAGCCTGGGCGGCGAGCCGTTTGCCGGCGGCGCCGATGCGGCCGAGAAGTTTCTGCGCGAGCAGCAAACGCTGTGGGCCCGCATCGTGCGGGAGCGCAACATCAAGGTGGATTGACCACCATGCAGCACCAAGCCGGCTGGGATTGCCATGTGCATGTGTTTGACGCCACCACGCCGGCCCGGCCCGGCCACTACCAGCCGCCGCCGTGCACGCTGGCGGCACTGCTGCCACTGGCCGCCGGCATCGGCGTGCGCCGCCTGGTGCTGGTGCAGCCCAGCCTGTACGGCGCTGACAACCGCTTGCTGCTGAGCGCTTTGCAGCACGCCAACGGCCAGCACCGGGGCGTGGTGGTGGTGGACGACAGCATCACCGAGCCGGCCCTGCAAGCCATGCATGCGCTGGGCGTGCGCGGCGTGCGCATCAACCGGGTGTCGCCGGTGGGCAACTCGCCGACGCTGCTGGTCAGGCTGGCGCCGTGGCTGCGCACGCTGGGCTGGTGTGTGCAGTGGTACGCCAGGCCGGATCAGCTTGCCGGCATTGCCGATTTTCACCAGCAGCATCGGCTGGTGGGGGTGCTTGATCACCTGGCCGGCATCACTGCCGACATCGCAGACCACCACCCGGTGTGGGCCGATCTGCGGCGCTTTGCCGATGCTGGCGGGTGGGTCAAGCTGTCCGGCTGGTACCGGCTGGGCGCCCAGGCGCCGTATGCCACGCTGCAACCCGCGCTGGGGCGTGTTGCAGCGCTGTTTGGCGAGTTTTGCGTTTGGGGCTCGGATTGGCCACACACCTGGTTCATGGAGCCCGGTTGTACCCAGCCCGCGCCCCGCTACGCTGACACCTGGCAGCCAGTGCAGGAGGTGCTGGGCGCCGTGCGTGCCGATGCGGTTTTGCGCACCCAGCCGCTGCGTCTGTACAGGTAGATGTATGGGTAGATGCACCGGCAGCCTGCGTGCGGTGCTGGGCTATTTGTTCAAACCACCGGGCTGGGCGCCGGAAGGCAGCGGCTTTACCACCGAAGAACTGCGCGCCGGCACGCAGCGCAGCACCCCGCAGCCGGGTTGACTGGCCGCCGCCGGGCGGGTGCAAACCAGTGTTTTCCACTACCGGCCCAGGGCCGGCAAGGGCCTTTTGGGCGACAAATTGCCCAGCGCCGCGTGCGAGACTGTCCGCCTGCAATCCGTGCGCGGCAAGCCGCGCCAGCGCACACGCTCAACCGGGCTTGAAAACCCGCCATCCCCAGGAGACAGACGATGAATTTCACCCTCAAATGCCTGAGCGCCGCGGCGAAATGCCTGAGCGCCGGGGCGCTGGCCAGCACGCTGACGCTGGCCATTGCCGCCGACCCGATCAAGATCGGCGTGGCCGGCCCGTTCACCGGCGGCTCGTCGTCGATGGGCGTGAGCATGCGCGACGGCGTGCGCCTGGCCGCCGACGAGATCAACAAGGCCGGCGGTGTGCTGGGCCGCCAGCTTCAGTTGGTCGAGCGTGACGACGAGGCCAAGAACGAGCGTGGCGTGCAGATCGCGCAAGAGCTGATCAACAAGGAAAAAGTGGCCGCCACCGTGGGCTACATCAACACCGGCGTGGCGCTGGCCTCTCAGCGTTTTTACCAGGAAGCCAAGATCCCGGTGATGAACAACGTGGCCACCGGCTCGCTGGTCACCCACCAGTTCGATGACCAGCCCGAGAACTACATCTTCCGCAAT
>JANOBL010001108.1:0-2638 GCA_031411635.1 Betaproteobacteria bacterium | reverse complement strand
GGCCGCAGCCAGCACGTCGGGCAGCGCAGCGCTGATCTCGCTGCCGGTGTCACGGGTGGCCAAGCTGCGCACGTAGACTTTTTGGCCCGAATCGCCAGAAACCGTCAGACCAGCCGGTTTGGCCCACGGCCCGATCGCATTCATCCGGATGCGGTCGCCCAGCAGCGCGCCCCCACTCTTGCGGCGGCTGGGGTCGATGCTGATCACCGCGATGCGCAATGCATCGTCCTGGTCGAGACGGATGCGGCGGATCAACTCGTCGGTCAGGCTGGATTTGCCGGCGCCGCCGGTGCCGGTGATGCCCAGCACCGGCGTGGTGGAGGCCTTGGCCGCGGCATGCAGATCGGCCAACAGCGTGGCATCGATCTTGTTGTTTTCCAGCGCAGTGATCAGTTGCGCCAGGCAACGCCAGGCCGCCTCGCTGTGGCCTTGCACCGCTGCCAGCGTGGCCGGCGCAAACACCGACAAATCGCGGTCGGCCCGCATCACCATCTCGCCGATCATGCCGGCCAGGCCCATGCGCTGGCCGTCCTCGGGGCTGAAGATGCGCACGCCCAACTCGGCCAGCGCGCGGATCTCGGCCGGCACGATCACGCCACCGCCGCCGCCAAACACCTGGATGTGCTCGCCACCCCTGGCCTTGAGCAACTCCACCATGTAGGCAAAGTACTCGTTGTGGCCACCCTGGTAGCTGCTGACCGCGATGCCTTGCACATCCTCTTGCAGCGCGGCCGTGACCACCTCGTCCACCGAGCGGTTGTGGCCCAGGTGGATCACCTCGCAGCCCATGCCCTGCAGGATGCGCCGCATGATGTTGATCGCCGCATCGTGGCCGTCAAACAGGCTGGCGGCGGTGACAAAGCGCACTTTGTGCGTGGGGCGGTAGTTGGCCAGCGCCTGGTACTCGGCAGACAGATCGGTCATGGGGTGGTCTCCTGGGCTGCAAGTCTAGGCCGGGCGGGCCCGCTGCGCGATAGCGCGAACGCTCAGGCCGTTGACGCAATTTGCCAGAATCGGGCGATGTCCCAAACCACCGCGCCCACCGTGTCGATCGCCTTTGTGCGCAGCGCGCTGCGCGCCTTGTCGGCCCCCCAGCGCGCTGCTGCGCTGGCCCAGGCGGGCATCAGCGTGCACGAGCTGGACAACCCCGCCGCGCGGGTGCCGGCGGCGGCGTTTGCCCGCCTCTGGCTGGCAGTGGCGCAGATACTGGACGACGAGTTTTTTGGCCTCGATGCCCGGCGCATGAAGGTGGGCACATTTGCCATGTTGTGCCATGCACTGGCCGGCCAGCCCACGGTGGGCGCGGCGCTGCGGCTGGCGTTGCGGGGCTTTGGCCTGTGTTTTGACGACATTGCGCTGGTGCTGAAGCTGGGCGGTGGCGTGGCCAGCGTGCTGATCAGCAACCGGATTGCCGCTGGCCGCGATGACGACAACGCGCAAGACGCCCGCCGTTTTGCCGACGAAACCCTGCTGGTGATGCTGCACGGCCTGCTGTGCTGGCTGGCCGGGCGGCGTGTGCCGTTGGCCCGGTTGGACTGGGCCCATCCGGCGCCGCCGCATGCGGATGAGTACCGGCGCATGTTCTCGCCGCTGATCCGGTTTGACGCACCGGCCACGGCCATCGTGTTTGATGCCCAGGTGCTGCAGGCGGCGGTGCTGGTCAAAACCGCCGGCTTGAAGGCGTTTTTGCGCGATGCGCCGCAATCGGTGTTCCTGAAACAGGTGGTGGCCACTGGCCTGAGCGACCGGGTGCGGCGCTTGTGCCGCACCGCGCTGGACCGGGGCGACCCCGCTCCCACGCTGGCGATGTTGGCCGAATCACAGCATTTGTCCACTGCCACCTTGCGGCGCCGGCTTGAAGACGAGGGTGCAAGCTGGGGCCATCTGAAGGACGAGGTGCGGCGCGACCTGGCCTTGCAGCACCTGGCCGAAGGCGGATTGAGCGTGGGTGAGATCGCGGCGCGGCTGGGCTTCAACGATGCCAGCACGTTTTACCGCGCGTTCCGCAAGTGGACCGGCAGCGCCCCCGGCGCCTGGCGCAGCAGCCAGCGTGGGGTAGCGGTAACGGCAGCGGCCAGCGCTGGCTAGACTTGGCGCCCAGCATGAACAAAGCCTTCACCCGCGAGCCCGATGGCGCCGACGACGATGACGACGGCGGCCCGGCGCTGCCGCCCCTGCCGCCCGGCGGCAAAAACTACCTGACACCGGCGGGCTACCAGCGGCTGCGCGACGAGTTGATCGCGCTGATCGACGACGAGCGGCCCAAGATGGTGGAAACCGTGTCCTGGGCCGCCAAAAACGGTGACCGCTCGGAAAACGGCGATTACCTGTACGGCAAAAAGCGGCTGCGCGAGATCGACCGCCGCATCCGCTTTTTGACGCGCCGGCTGGACATTGCCGAGGTTGCCGATCCGGCGCTGCACCATGGCCAGAACCAGGTGTTCTTCGGCGCCACCGTGACCTATGCCAACGGCCAGGGCGTGGAGCGCACGATCACGATCAAGGGCATCGACGAGGCCGACAACCTGGCCGGCGAGGTGAGCTGGATCTCACCAGTGGCGCGTGCGCTGCTGAAGGCGCGCGAGGGCGACGAGGTGCGGCTGCAGACGCCTGGCGGCGTGCAGACGCTGGAGGTGCT
>JANOBL010001107.1:0-1953 GCA_031411635.1 Betaproteobacteria bacterium | reverse complement strand
CCGGCATGCTGATTTCAGCAACACCGCGCCAGCGGGCAAGGCCCATTGGCTGGGCTTGCCGATAGCGGCGCTGTCGCACTTGGACAGCGCCTTGGTGGTGGGCTCGTTCCTGCGCAAAGACCATCCGCTGTTTGCGCAACGCCTGCGCCAGGCTGTGCGCCGGGGCGGAGTGGTGATGAGCCTGCACGCGGTGAGCGACGATTGGGCGATGCCGGTGGCCGCGCGCATCAACGCTGCGCCCGATGCCTGGGCCCAGGCTTTGGCCGATGTGGCTGGTTACGTGGCCACGGCCAAGGGCGTGGCGGCACCCGCGGCGGGCCAGGCCAACGCCGACGCTGAAGTGATCGCCCAGGCCTTGCAGTCGGGTGAGCGCAAGGCGGTGCAGCTGGGCAACGCAGTGGCGCAACACCCGCAGGCCGGCACTCTGCTGGGGCTGGCGCAGTGGATTGGTTTGCAGACCGGCGCCGCCGTGGGTTATCTCACCGCCGACGCCAACACCGTGGGCGCACAGCTCGTCAAAGCGCTGCCGGGCGCGGGCGGCCTGAACGCCGGCCAGATGCTCAGCCAGCCCATGAAGGCGCTGCTGCTGCTGGATGTCGAGCCCACACTGGATGCGGCCGATGCCAGCGCCGCGCAGGCCGCGATGGCCGGTGCGGGCCTGGTGGTGGCGATGACCTCGTTCAAGAACGCGGCGGTCGATAACGCCGATGTGCTGTTGCCGATCGCCCCGTTCACCGAGACCGCCGGCACTTTTGTCAACGCCGAGGGCCGGGTGCAAAGCTTCAACGGCGTGGTCAAACCAGCGGGCGAAACGCGGCCGGCCTGGAAGGTGTTGCGCGTACTGGGCAACCTGCTGGGCCTGGCGGGCTTCAACCAGGAAACCTCGGAAGACGTGCGCACCGAGGCCTTGGGTGATCTGGCCGGCGTGGCCAAACGCCTGGACAACCAAACCGGTGCCGCCATCACGCTGATGCCGGCCAGCGGCGGCCTACAACGCTTGGCGGACGTGCCGATCTACGCCACCGATGCGCTGGTGCGGCGCGCCGCCTCACTGCAACTCACTGCCGATGCACGCGCCCCGGTGGCCAGCCTGCCCAGCGCGCTGTGGCAGCAGCTACATCTGCAAAAGGGCGACACCGTCTACCTGGCCCAGGGCACCGCCCAGCTCATGCTGGCCGCGCGCGAAGACGCCACGCTGGCCGCCAACGTGGTGCGTGTGCCGGCTGGCCATGCCAGCACCGCCAGCCTGGGCGCGATGTTTGGCGCCATCAGCGTCAGCAAGGTGGAGCGGCCCTGAGCATGATCGACCAGTTCAATCAATTTGGCGGTTCTGTGTTTGGCGGGCTGTTGTGGCCAGTCATCTGGAACCTGATCAAGATCATCGTCGTGGTGGCGCCGCTGATGGGCTGCGTGGCCTACCTGACGCTGTGGGAGCGCAAGGCGATCGGCTGGACCCAGATCCGGCCGGGCCCGAACCGGGTCGGGCCGTATGGCTTGCTGACCCCGATCGCCGATGCGGTGAAGCTGATCTTCAAGGAGATCATCCGCCCCACCGCTGCACACAAGGGCTTGTTCTTTCTGGGCCCGATCATGACCATCATGCCGGCGCTGGCGGCATGGGCCGTGGTGCCGTTTGGGCCGGAGGTTGCGCTGGCCAATGTCAACGCCGGCCTGCTGTTCCTGATGGCGATCACCTCGCTGGAGGTGTATGGCGTGATCATCGCCGGCTGGGCGTCGAATTCGAAATATGCCTTCCTGGGTGCGCTGCGGGCCTCGGCCCAGATGGTCAGCTACGAGATCGCGATGGGTTTTGCGCTGGTGGTGGTGCTGATGGTCGCCGGCAGCATGAACATGAGCGACATCGTGATGAGCCAGGGCAAGGGCATCTTTGCCGGCATGGGGGTCAGCTTTCTGTCGTGGAACTGGCTGCCGCTGCTGCCGATCTTCGTCGTC
>JANOBL010001106.1:0-1513 GCA_031411635.1 Betaproteobacteria bacterium | reverse complement strand
GTGAAGTACATGTTGTACGGGTCGTCCACCGGGATCGCCTTGCCCGGCTTGCCGGTCCTGGGGTCGACCGGCGTCAGGCTGCCGTCGGTGCGGCCTTCGGCATTGTTGGTGACCCACAGCGTGCGCAGGTCCCACGAAGGCACGATGTGCTGCGGGCCGATGCCGACCTTGAACCTGGCCGTCACCTTCATGGCCACCGGATCGACCACGTAAACATCGTTGGAGCGCAGGTTGGGCACGTAGATCTGCGCCAGGTCGTCGCGCACCTTGTCACTGAACTTGTCGGCGCCCACCTCGCTGTAGAGGTTGCGGGCATCGGGCACCGCTGGCATGCCGGGCAATGTGTTCAGCGACTGTGGGTTGCTCACCGCGGGCGCATTGCCTTGGGCGGTGGCGATGTTGTGCAGGGCAAAAGCCGCGCTCGCCAGCAGCGCCGCGCCCAGTGTCATTTTCCAATTCAAAACCATGCTCACGCCTGTTCCTAGCCTCAAGTCAACCCGCCATTCTAAGAAGCTGGGAGCCTGCGCCGTCAGGGCATGCGCCGGGCCTTGCGGATCGCGGTAATCGAGGCCTCGACGATGTGCAACACACCGATCTGCCCCAACTCGGCGGTGGCACGGCGTGGATCGCCGTAAACGCCGTCGGCATCCCCCGCTTTGGGGGCGCGCTGCAGCAAGTCTTTGCGCACCAGCGTTGGATCAACCGCCAGCGCCAACGCGGTGTCGGCCAGGCCGGCATGGCTGCCGATCTCGGCCTTGCCAAAACCCTTGGCCGCCAGCAACTCGGCATGGCCGGTGGATGAGGCGTGGTAGTACTCGGTCAGCGCCAGCACGCGGGGGCCGGACCGGGTAGCGCCGCCCCACTCCCGGTTGAGCTTGGCAGCCACCCGCTGCAGGCTTTTTTGGTAAGCGCCGTGATCGCCCAGCAAGACCACCTCGCTGAACCCATGGCGCCTGAAGCTGCGCACGGCGGATTCCAGCACCGCCTCGAACACCGGCTCGGGCACCGTGATCGTGCCGGGGAAACGCATGTGCGCAGTGGGCGGCTCGATAGCTCCTTCGGGCACATACGCCAGCACCGGCGCCACCAGCGCCTGGCCCAGGCCCTGGGCGATCTGGCCGGCCAGCGCGTGCACCCGCACATTGTGTTTGCCCAACACCATGTGCGGGCCCGATTGCTCGGTGCCACCGGCGGGCAGCAACATGGTGGTGGTGCCAGCGGCGATGCGGTCGCGCAGCTCGGTCCACGTCAACTCGTCCAGGTAGACGCTGCTGCGGGTGCTTTGGCTGGCTGCCGGCAGCGTGGCAACCGCGGCCAGGCACAAAAACCAGCGCCGGCCCGGCACAAGCAGGCGGCCCATCAGTCGGAGTCGTCCCCACCCAGCACGCCGCCCAACAGCCCACCTGCGGCAAAACCACCCAGGATCGAACCTTCTTCCTTGGAGCCGCCGCGCTGCGGCGCCGCGGCAAACACCCGGCTGGCCAGGCGCGAAAACGGCAGGCTTTGCAGCCAC
>JANOBL010001105.1:0-4043 GCA_031411635.1 Betaproteobacteria bacterium | reverse complement strand
GCGCGCCGATCACCACCACGCAGTGCGACAACTTCGCTGACTTGAAGATTGGCGACAGGCTCTCCCGCACCGTGCTGCGCCAGGGCTGGCGCTACGAAACCCTGACACTGCCACCGCAGTTGCTTCAGGTGGTGGACAAGTACCCGCTGAACGCGCCCGACGGCAAGCCCGAGATCACCGGCATAGGCGGTGTAGTGGTTGATTTTGGGGTGGCCGTGGATACGGTGACGGTGGAGCTGGTGCAGTGGACCAGCCTGGTCACCTTGCGCGCCTACAGCGCGGCCGGCGGTCTGGTGGCCCAGGTCAACAGCCAGATGCTGTCGGGCGCGGTGCAAAAAGTGGCGGTGGCTGCGGCCGGTGGCATCCGCCGCCTGACGGTCAGCCTGGTTGCCAGTGCCGGCACGGCAGGTGGTGATTTTGTCGTGCGCGAGATCTGCACCAGCACCAGCAAGCCGGCGGCAGCGCCGGGTGTGCCTGTTGTCAGCGGCATGGAACAAAACACCGTGACGCTGGTGCCCTGGCCGGCCCAATCGGTGGCCACCGTGGTGGACCCGGCGGGCGGCAGCCTGATGATTTACCGCTGCCTGCCCAACCCGGCCAAGGTGTGGAAATCGCTGCGCGTGGCGCCGTACGACGGTGGCCATTTGCTGCTGCTGGGCCTGTCGGGCATCGACTGGACGATGCAGGACTTGAGCAACCAGAACGAAGCGGCCAAGGACCAGATCAAGGACAACCTGAATGAAAACGGCAGCGGCGACCCGGCCCAGCCGGCCAGCGCCAAGCACTTGCTGCTGGAGCCCGGCGCCAACTACGAGATCGTTGTGGAATGCGAATGGGCCGGCTGGCTGAAGACAGCGGCCCAGCCCAACCCACCCACCTTGCAGGAGCTGGGCAGCCAGAACGCGTGGAAACCGTTCAGCGCCGCGCCCACGGTGTTTGGCTTCAGCGTGGCGGCCGAGAGTGTGCCCAACACCTGCTTGTCGGTGCTGCCGCCACCCGACTTTCAAAACGAGGGCCTGTTTGATCCGCGCGCGCTGCAGCGCTATTTGCTGGGCTTTGAGCCCGATGGTGGTTTGCCGCACTTTCTGGACGACCCACTGGTGGTGAAGTTTGCGGTGGACTATGTCGATCCACTGCTGGCCTTGTACGGCCGCAAGCTGGCGTTCAAGCTGCGCCGCACCGATCCGCCTTGCGGCAGCCTGGCGGATGCCAACGGGGCCAACGGGGTCAACGGGGCCACGGGGGGCAACGGCCAGTTCCAGTCACCCGCCGATCTGGATGCCGTGGTTGAGTATGTCGGCCTGGAGGTCAACGATCTGCCGCTGTCCGAGCAATGGCTGGCCGATCCGCAGGCGGTTGCGCCCTGTATCAGCGGCCAGGGGCCCAAGGGCAAAAAGGCGGTGATCAGCGCCAAGCTGGAGCCCGATGCCGAATACGACTTGCTGCTGGTGGCTCATCTGCTGGCCCACCCGGAATCAGACGAGGTGCTGATCGCACGTGCGCATTTCCACAGCTCCAAATACCGCCATCCGCAGGCCATGCTGGCTGCGCTGGGCCTGCCCGACAAAACCAACCCGCTGCGGGCGCACGACCTGTTGCTGTCCAAGAGCTTTGGGCCGCAGGTGGCCAACAGCGCCTTGCTGCAGCGCGACCGCGAGTTGGAGGAATGGCTGGTCACGCTGGGCCTGGACCCATTGCCGGTGCCCAAACGGCCCCGGGTGTCGTTGCTGTGGGAGCCCAGCGGGCAAAGCCATTTGCTGTGCGGCGTGCTGATCGATACCGACGAGCCCACCTACCGCAGCACCCGCATGTGTCCTGGTGCCTTGCAACTGCTGCGGCCCAACCTGCCGGTGTTGACGCTGGGCCTGCTGCGCAGCAATGCCGCTGGCACCCGGCTGTTGTACTGGCTGAACACACCGCTTGCGCCGCCGCCTGGCGCACGCCTGAAGCTGGATTTCAACGATCACAACAACACCGTGTCGGGCAGCCGGGTGGCCAGCAGCACACCGCGCGCCGTCTACGAGGAGAGCCAGTCATGATCAGCTACGCGCCGACCTGGGCCCTGAGCGCCCAGGCGATTGACGCTGCCGGCGATCCGCACCTGGCCAAGGGTGTGCACCTGCGGCTGATGCCGGGTGCGGCGCTGGGCCTGCCGATCTTCCCGTTCCGGGTTTACCGGCTCAACCTGGGCCAGCCGGGTTTGGCAGGCTGGTTTCGCAGCGACGGCGTGCGCTTTGTCGATTCAAAAAACAAAACCTTGACCACCCCGTTCACGATGAGCGCGGGCAACCCGGTCACCGCGTACTTGCCAGCACCGGCCGACGGCATTTGCTGCTGGATCGAGATCATCGCCGAGCCCAGCGGCGCCCCGGGCCTGCGCGCCGAGGCCCAGGTGGCCGGCGACAGGGGCCTGAGCACGCTGGCCACGGCCACGGCGGCGCGCTACCAAATGGCCGCTGCGCGCATCGACCGGGTGGTGTTGACCGGCAATGCCCGCATCAGCGGCGTGATCTGGATCGACGGCCGCACGCTGTGGCGCACCCCGAAGACCGACTTGTGGCGGGTGCTGTCGCTGCCGCTGGCGGCCAGTGCGCTGTACAGCCCCACCGCTGCGGCGGTGGCCGAGGCCACCGAGCGCATCAAGCGCGGTGGGCCGCAGCGCGAGCCGATGTACAAGGCGCCAGGCGCGGCGGGTCCGGCCCAGGCGCCGTTGATTGCCAACCCGGCCGCGGCAGAAAAGCTGCGGGTGGAAGCCGCCAATGCCGATGCCAAGGCCTGGTTGTCCGGCCTGGTGGCAGCCGGCAGCACAGCACCGGCCCAGCGCAAGGCCTTGTCCAAGACCAACACCCCAACGCCGGTGGCGCTGTCGATGGGGCTGCTGGATGCGGTGTGGATGTCGTCGCTGGACCCGGGCCTGTCGCGCTGGCTGGGTTTTGGTGATGTTGATGAATTGCCGCCGGGCAACCCGGGTGATGTGCTGGCCTATGTGGTCAAAGGCATCTGGCAACAAGGCCTGGGCAGCATGAGTGACGACCTGGTGCTGGCCATGCTGGCAGCCGCCAGGATCGACACGCTGGCCGGCCTGGACGCCGCCAAAGAGCTGATGCTGGCCAATCCGGCAGCGGCCAAGCCGCCGTTTTTTGAGCTGTTCAGCGCCGCCTGCGCCACCTTGGGCAAACCCGGCCTGGGTCCAACACCGCCGCTGATCGAATCGTTTGAATACAAGCCATTTCTGCCGGCGCTGCCACCGGCGGCGCGGCGCGAGATTGTGCTGTGCGCCAAAGGCTTTGCCCCCGGGCCTGGCGCCGCGCTGTCGCGTTTGGTGGGCGGTGTGCCGGTGTCGCTGAACCCCAAGATCAAGGGCCAGACGGTGGCACTGTTGGTGTCCAGCCCGCAAGACAGCGCCGAGGCCGGGCGCGGCAGGCTGAGTGACCGCCAGGCCCCCGCCACCGAGGCCACTTACCGGCTGGCGCAGGCCGACTGGTTTGGCCGCTGGAGCCCCTGGAGCCAGGCCAAGGCCGATGCCGCCAAGCGGCCCAAACCGCCGCAACCGGTGCTGCAGCTCGGCTACACCCCGCCCGACCCGGCCTTGTGGGGGCAAGCCGGGCCGCTGGCCGGCAGTTTCAGCCTCGTGGTGCCGGTGCCCGCCAACGACTCGCTGGCGCCAGGCGCCTGGCCGCTCGCCACGTTGAAGCTGATGCTGGGCATCACACCGGTCACAGCCAGCGTGGCGAGCGCCAATGTGCAGGGCAACCTGGTGTTGACCGTGCCCGGCCCGGCGCTGCTGCCCTGCGTCAGCACGGCGGTGACCGTCAAAGCCACCTGGGTGGACAGCGCCGGCATACCTTCGGACGATTCACTGCCCGTGGTGCGCCAAATCCACGACCCGCGCGCGCCCGCTGCGGTGACGCTGGACTACGCGCTGGCCTATGCCTCGCGGCCAGACGCCACCGGCAAATCGCGCATCGATCTGCGCTGGCCGGCGGCCGGTGCGCAGCACGCGTTCCGGGTTTATTACGCCAGTGAAACCAGCCTGTTGTCGC
>JANOBL010001104.1:0-2001 GCA_031411635.1 Betaproteobacteria bacterium | reverse complement strand
GCCGCAGGTTGCAGCTTTGACATCTTGGGTGCGAACCGCGATTTGGCCGGTGCCGAGGTCGAGCTGGTCGATGTCGAGCGCCGCGAAAAGCGCATCAAAACAGCTGTGGAAGCCGTGGCGGATGAGTACGATTTCGTGTTGATCGACTGCCCACCGAGCTTGTCCATGCTCACACTGAACGGCCTGTGCTGCGCCAACGGCGTGATCGTGCCGATGCAGTGCGAGTACTTTGCCCTTGAAGGGCTGACCGACCTGGTCAACACCATCAAGCAGGTGCACGCCAACCTGAACAAGGACCTGGCCATCATCGGCCTGCTGCGTGTCATGTTTGACCCGCGCATCACCCTGCAGCAGCAGGTCAGTGAACAGCTCAAGGACCACTTTGGCGACAAGGTGTTCAACACCGTGATTCCGCGCAATGTGCGCCTGGCCGAGGCGCCCAGCTACGGCCAGCCCGGCGTGGTGTTTGATCCGGCGTCCAAGGGGGCGGTGGCTTATGTGGAATTTGCACGCGAACTGATGCAACGGGTGGCCACGTTGCCAACAGGGGTTTGACCTTGATGAATGCGCAAACCTGGCCTGAGGCGCTGCTGTCGCGGGTGGAGGATGCCGGCATCAATGCCAGCGCGCCACCGCAGCAGCGCTGGATCGACGGCTGGCTGCTGCGCTTTTCACCCGGCAAGGCCAAGCGTGCACGCTGCGTGCAGGCGGTGGCGGCCGGGCGTTTGGCGCTGGACCAGCGCCTGCGGCTGTGCCAGTCGGTGTTTCAAGACGCTGGTTTGCCGATGATCGTGCGCATCACGCCGTTCAGCCAACCCATTGGCCTGGACGAGGAGCTGGCGGGGCGCGGCTGGCACCGGCTGGACGACACCCGGGTGATGGTGGCCGCGCTGGGCAAGATCAACCCCGAGCCGCTGCCAGCCGGCTTGCGCCTGGAGCGCCTGCCGCCCGCCGAGTTTGCCGAGGCCGTCGGTGTGCTGCGGGGCTCACCGCCAGGCCAGCGGGCCGCGCAAGCCCAGCGTCTGTTGGCATCGCCGGTGCCTTACCAGGCTTGGGCACTGCAGCGGCCTGGCGACCACGCGATCCTGGCCTGTGGCCAGACCGCGATCGAAGCCGACCTGGTCGGTTTGTACGATGTGTTCATCGATCCGCTGGCACGCGGCCAGGGCCTGGCGCGGCGCTTGTGCAGCCACCTGCTGGCGCAAGTCCAGGCAGCCGGTGCGACGGTGGCTTATCTGCAGGTGGAGGCCGACAACACACCGGCCCGGGTGATCTACCAGCGCCTGGGTTTTGCCGACGCCTACGCTTACCACTACCGCACGCCGGATCCCGACGCCCATTGACCGCGGGTCAGCCGCAGCGCCGGCGGTCCCACAAAACCCGGTTCAGGCCACCAGCCCCAGGCCCTCGTCCAGCCCCAGGTGCACATTCATGGATTGCACCGCCGCACCGCTGGCACCCTTGCCCAGGTTGTCCAGCCGCGACATCAGCAGCGCCTGCTGGCCGTTGGCAAACACAAACAACTCGCAGCGGTTGCTGTCGTTGCAGGCCTGCACATCAAAACCACCGCTGTCCAAGGTGGCTGGATCGCACAGCGGCATCACTTTGACAAAGCGCTCACCGGCATAGTGATGGTCCAGCGCTTGCTGCAGTGCAGCACCGGTTGTGCCGGCTTTGAGCTGGCCCAAATGCAAGGGCACACTCACCGCCAAACCCTTGAAATAACTGGCGACGATCGGCATGAACAGCGGTGTTTGCGCCAAGCCGGCATGGGTTTTCATTTCGGGCAAGTGTTTGTGCGCCAGGCCCAGGCCGTAAGGCCGGGGCGACGTCAAACGGGCATCGCCCCCCGCTTCGTACTGCTCGATCATCTTGTTGCCACCGCCCGAGTAACCGGTGATCGACGTGGCCGTCACTGGCAGATCGGCCGGCAGCAGGCCGGCGTCCACCAGAGGCCGCAGCAGCAGGATGAAGGCGCTGGCATGGCAGCCCGGGTTGGAG
>JANOBL010001103.1:0-16576 GCA_031411635.1 Betaproteobacteria bacterium | reverse complement strand
GGGGGCGGCCCGGGGCGGGGCGCGGGCCCCCCCCCCCGGGGGCGGGGGGGGGGCCCCCCGCCGGCCCCCCCCCCGGGGGGGGGCGGCCCCCCCCCGCGCCCGCGATCAACCGCAGCTTTCTCGGCATCGACATGCTGATGGCCGGCCTGGCCGAGCCGCTGGCCGAGCTGGGGCCCCCCGATGGCGCGGCCAACACCGCCCAGATCAACCACCGGCTGACCGAGGTGGTGCGGCAAAACCTGCAGTTGGGTGACATGGCCTTGCTGGCTGCCGACGGCACGGTGCTGGCCGCTGGCCAGGACGGCAGCCGCCGGTTGGGCCTGGCGCTGCCACGCCCCTTCATCAACGCCGTGCTGGCGCAGCCGGTGCCGGGGCTGATGATCAGCCCACCGCTGCTGGACGCCGCCACCGCCGAGGCGGTGCTGTACTTTGCCCGGCCGCTGCACCTGGGCGCGATGCCCGGCGTGCTGGTGGCCAGCATGCCGGTCTCGCTGGTGGCGGCGATTGCCGCGCCGTCGGCCGACATGGCCGGGCTGACCGTGACGCTGGAGCGTGACAACGGCCTGCTGCTGGTCAGCGCCCCAGGGGCCGATCCGGCCACGGCGCAGGTGGCCAGGCCAGCGCTGGCACCGGGCGCCACCAACGGCCGGCCGTTTCTGGCGCCGGGCCGGCTGGACGCTGCACCGTCGGTGCTGGTGGCGCGGCCCACGCTGTACCCCGGCATCTGGTTGACCGCCAGCCTGCGGCTGGACATGGCGCAGCCCGACGGCGCACGCCAGCGCCACCTGATCATCAGCCTGGCCGTCGGGTTTGCGGCCATGCTGATCGGGGTGGCGGCGCTCAGCCACTGGCATTTCCGGCGGCTGGCGCGGGCGCGTGCCGAGCTGGCGGCGTCCAAGGCCACGCTGGAGCAGGCCATGGCCTCGATGAACGACGGCCTGCTGCTGCTGGACCCGGCTGACTGTGTCGTCTCGTGGAACCCACGCTTTACCGGCCTGTTTCCGTGGTTGGTCGACGTGCTGCGGGTGGGTGTGCCGTTTCGCCAACTGGCCGAGGCCACCGCCGAGTTGGCCGTGCCTGACAGCACGGCGCAACAGCGCGCCGCGTGGATCGAGCGCCGGCTGGCGCTGCGCACCCAGGGCGAGGGGCCGTTGACCGTCAACATCGCCAGCGGCCTGATCGTGCACACCTCGGAGCGGCGCATGCCCGATGGCGGGTCGGTCTGCGTCTACCGCGACATCACCGCCGCCGAGCGTGAGCTGGCGCTGGCCAAGGCGGCGGCCGAATCGGCCAACGAGGCCAAATCGCGCTTCCTGGCGACGATGAGCCACGAGATGCGCACACCGCTGAACGGCGTGCTGGGCATGATCGGGCTGATGCTGGCCGGCCCGCTGAACCCGAAGCAACAGCGCCAGGCCAGCCTGATCCGCAGCTCGGGCCAGACCCTGCTGGCGGTGCTGAACGACATCCTGGACCTGTCCAAGATCGAGGCCGGCCGCATGACGCTGGAGATCCAGCCCTTTGCCGTGATCGACACGGTGCAGGACGTGGTCTCGCTGCTGATGGTGCGGGCTGAGGCGCGGGGCCTGGCGCTGGTGCTGCAAAAGCCGGCCGATTTGCCGCCGGTGCTGTGTGGTGACGCCAGCCGGCTGCGCCAGGTGCTGTTCAACCTGGTGGGCAATGCGCTGAAGTTCACCGAGACCGGCGGTGTGCGGGTGCAGTTGTCGCACCAGGCGCTGGACGACGGCCGGGTGGCGCTGACGATCGCGGTGCAAGACACCGGCATCGGCATCGCGGCGGACGACTTGCCCCGGCTGTTCACCCGCTTCAGCCAGGCCGACAGCTCCACCGCGCGGCGCTACGGCGGCACCGGGCTGGGGCTGGCAATCACGCGCGAGATCGTCGAGTTGATGGGCGGCCAGGTGTCGGCGCAAAGCACGCCCGGCGTGGGCAGTTGCTTCACCGTGGCACTGGCGTTGGCGCGGGGCGCGCTGCCGCAGCGGGCGGCGCCGGACGCTGCGGCGCTGTCAGCCCCCGCCGCGTTGCCGCCGCCTCTACCGGGTGCACCGGGTGCCTTGGGTGTGGCACCGCTGCGGCTGCGCATCCTGGTGGCCGAGGACAACATGGTCAACCAGTTGCTGATCAGGGCCTTGCTGGAGGCTTTTGGCCATTTTTGCGATCTGGTGGGCAACGGCCTGGAGGCCTTGCACGGCGTGCAGGCCACCCAGTACGACCTGGTGCTGATGGACATCCAGATGCCCGAGATGGACGGCCTGGCCGCCACCCGGGCGATCCGTGCGCTGGCCGGCCCGGTGGCCATGATCCCGATCCTGGCGATGACCGCCAACGTGATGCCCGAGCAACAGCAGCACTACCGGGCCGCCGGCTTCAACGCGGTGATTGGCAAGCCGATCGACCCGGCGGCGCTGGACAGCGCGATCCGGGTGGCGATGGCGGCCGGCTAGACTGACTGTCGACTCGAAGGAGAGACCCGCATGTTCAAGAAGATCCTCATCGTGCTGGCCGTGGTTGTGCTGGGCATTCTTGGCCTGGCGGCCACCAAACCTGACACCTTCACGGTGCAGCGCAGCGCCACCATCAAGGCGCCACCGGACAAGATATTTGCGCTGGTGGCTGATTTTCATCGCTGGCCCGCTTGGTCGCCCTGGGAGGCGCTGGACCCGGCGATGAAGCGCACCCACAGCGGCCCGCCCAGCGGCGTGGGCGCGGTTTATAGCTGGGACGGCAACAAAGCGGTGGGTGCCGGCCGGATGGAGGTACTGAGCGCGCAGGCGCCGGACAAGCTGGCGATCAAGCTGGATTTCATCCGGCCGTTCGAGGGCCACAACACCACCGACTTCACATTCGTGCCGCAGGGTGATGTCACGGCGGTGAAATGGCGCATGACCGGCCCGACGCCGTTTGTCTCCAAGCTGATGCAGGTGTTTGTCAGCATGGATGCGCTGATCGGCAAGGATTTTGAGGCCGGGCTGGCCAAGCTGAAGGTGGCGGCCGAGCAGTAGCCAAACGTGGCTCAGCGGCGGTACGACGCATCGTGCCGGTCCACCAGCCGCTGCAGCGCATCAAACGAATCCTGGCCGGCGCCCAGGCGTTTGTCGAAGTTCAACGAATCACGCACGCAAGCGGCCAGCACCGGCTCGGGGATGGCACGCAGCGGGCCCATCGCGGCGCCGGCCACCTGCACCTCACAAGCCCGGTTCAACACCCACATCAGGTTGAAGGCATGGGCCAATGAAAAGCCAATCGTGACCGGCCCGTGGTTGCGCAGCAGCAGCACCGGTTTGCAGTCTTGCGGCCCCTCGGGCTCAGTGGCCTGAGCCCGTCCACCAGGGGGAGCGAGTGAACTTGGGAGCGGCCCGGCGTTCACTCGGGCACTGGCCAGGATGCGCTGGCCTTCGTCCAGATGCACGGTGATGCCCTCGAAATCGTGGTACGCCACCATGCCGTGGAGCTGCGCGGCATAAAAGTTGGTGAACGACAGGCCTTGTTCCAGGCAGCACACCGCCATCGTGGCCGTGGTGTGCACATGCATCACGCAGTGCGCCTCGGGCAGCGTCTCGTGGATCGCACCGTGGAAGGTAAAGCCGGCCGGGTTGATCGGCCAGGTGGCGTCACCAACGATGTTGCCGCGCACATCCACCTTCACCAGGTTGGACGCACACACCTCCGAGTAGTGCAGGCCAAACGGGTTGAGCAAAAAGTGCCCATCCTGGCCCGGCACGCGCAGCGAGATGTGGTTGTAGATCAGCTCGGTCCAGCCCAGCCGGTCGAAGATGCGGTAACAGGCCGCCAACTGCACCCGGGCCGCCCATTCGTCGGGCGCGATGTTGGCCGGGCGCGGGTAGCGTTGGTCAAGGGCGGTCAGATGCAGGGCGGTGGCAGCGGGGTTGGTCATGGCAGCAAATTAATCACTGTGAAGTGAGTGATTTTGCCGAAAAAGCCGGCCCGCTGCGCGGTTTTTTCAGCCCACCTTGACTTGGCTGATCTGGATCACCGGGGCGGCGTCGGTGTAGTTGGGCACGTCGCCCATCACCTCGGCGCCATGCTGGGCCATCGCTGCGCCAAACGCCTCGACCGATGTCACCAGCAGCGCGCCCACCGCCACGTACAGCGCCGGCTGCCCAGGTGCACCGCCGCCCAGACCGGCATCGACCGTGAAGCCGGTGCAGGCTGCACCGATGCGGGCTTGCACCATCGGCATGTGGCGCTCGCAGTAGTACGCCATGTCAAAGCGCACGTCCGGCTTGTTGGGGTAAAAGATCTGAACCTTGAACATGCAGCGCTCCGGTCGATTGAGGAGCGCGGATTCTCAGGCCTTCTTGACCCAGGCGCTGCACCAGCCGTTGGCATTGACCTGCTTGCCACCAACGATCGGGCACACGCCCCAGGCCTCGCCTGGCTTGCCCTGGTAAAGCTGGCAACTGCTGCACACCTTGCCTTTGGCGTAGCTGGGGTACTTGGCAGCGTCCACCTTGGTGGCGTCGTTCTTGTAGCCAATGGCCTTGGCGGTTGGATCGTTTTCGTCCACCTTGGCGGCGGCTTGCGCCAGTGCCTGGGTGGCAACACCCAGCGCCAGCGTGGCGGGAACAAGCTGAATGATGAAGTGGCGGCGGCTGTTCATGTCAAAAAACTCCAGGTCCGGATCTGACAAGGCCTGTGCCGGCTCCGGCGCCGGCACAGGGGGTTGGTGGTGTTGCGTGGGGGCCCGGGAGCGGGCGCAGCACCGGAAGATAACGCAGGACTGTCACGTTTCGCTGACACTGTTTGAATTTGAGCGATGACTTGCTTTAGACGCCTATTTTATGACTCAACAGCAAGTTGCATATGCTTTGAATAGACTAATACAATGCAAAGCATGTTCATTTCAGGTTCAAGCGATCAGCCCCGTTATCGCAGTGCGGCAGTGGCGCGCATGGTGCGCATCCCGGTGTCCACCTTGCGCATCTGGGAGCGCCGTTACCAGGTGGTGGGCCCCAGCGTCACCGACAGCGGCCACCGGCTGTACAGCGGTGCCAATGTTGAGCGGCTGCTGTTGATCAAGCAGTTGATCGATCTGGGCCATGCGGTGGGCACCGTGGCGCGGCTGCCCGATGCCGCGCTGCAAGAGATTGCCGATGCCCGCGCCGCGCTGCTGGCGCCAGCAGCGCCGGCCCTGGCACCGGCCCGGGCAGCGCTGCTGGGGCTGGGCTTGCCGCGCCGCCTGGGGGCCTTGGCGCTGCAGCGGGTGGGCACCTGGGCCGATCTTGCGGCCGCCGAGGCTGCGCTTGCAGCCGGCGCCGAGCCGGCCGCAGCGATCCAGGCCGATCTGCTGGTGGCCGAGCTGGCCACCTTGCAACCGGCATCGGCCGAGCGGCTGCTGGCGCTGGTGCAGCGGCTGGGTGCGCCGCGCACCGTGGTGATCTACGGTTTTGGTGCCGAGGTGGCGGCGCAGCGCCTGCGTGATGCCGGCTGCCGGCTGCACCGTGCACCGCTGGCCGACGCCGAGCTGCGCGCGCTGATCGGGCAGATGCTGGTTGAGCTGGCAGGCGAGCGGGCGCCGGTGGCCCCGGCTGCGCTGGCGCCGCTGGGGGCCCCGCCGCCGCCGCGCCGGTTTGACGATGCCGCGCTGGCGCAGTTGGCGGCGTCTGCCAACAGCGTGGCCTGTGAATGCCCACGCCATCTGACCGAGCTGGTGCTGCAGTTGTGCAGCTTCGAGACCTACAGCGCCGAGTGCCTGCAGCGCAGCCCGGCCGATGCCGCGCTGCATGCCGATTTGCTGCAGGTGGCCGGCAGCGCGCGGGCGATGCTGGAGGCCGCGCTGCTGCGGGTGGCGCAGGCCGAGGCGATCCCGCTGCCCGCCGTCAGCCGCCTGGCCGTTTGAGCCTCGCCATTTGACAGCGTGATCAGCGTTGCGCAGCGCCCACCGACCGGCGCAGTGCACTCATCATCGGCGGCAACTCGGCCACCAGGCGCGTCAGGTCGTCGATGCGGCGCACACCAAACTTGGCCCGCAGCGCTGCCACTTGCGTGCGCACGGTGGACACCGCCACCCCCCGCAGCCGCGCCAGCGCGGTCACCCGCGTGCCCGCCAGCAGGCTGGTCAGCACCGCCTTTTCGGCCTCGGTCAGGTCGTACAGGCCACCCAGGCGCTGCACTGTCAGGTCGGCGCCCAGGCAGCGCCGGCCCAGCAGCAACACCGCGCAGGGCTGGCTTGCCGGTGCGGCGCGCAGCGGCTGCACCGCCACCATCAGCGTGTGCTGGCCGCTGCGCAGCGGCACAAGCTGGTGGCGCCGCTCCCAGGCCGCACCGTGCACCGCGCGGCGCAACTGCAGCAGGCTGGCACTGCCTGGCACGCTGAGGGCGCCGTCGGCCTCGATCTGCAGCACACCACCGTCGGCCAGCTCGCGCCGCGCCGCCTCGTTGAACAGCAGCACCTGGCCGTTGGCGTCGCACACCAGCACGCCGGTGTCCAGATCGTCCAGCACACCGGCCAGGCTCTCGGCCGGCAGGCAAACCCTTGGCGGCGATGCGGTGGGCTCGGTTGCACGCCAGGCCGCCACTTCCGCAAACGCCCGGTGGGCCGCCAGTGGCGCGGCGCTGTGGCGCAAGGGGCTGGTCAGGGATGGGGTTTCAGTCATGGACTTCCTCCGTCAGGGTGTGCATGCACTGTCGCCCCGGGGGCTGCAGATGTCCTTTGCTGGCCCTAAACGTTCCTAAATGTCGTGCTGCCCTGTAAATTCGCTGTTTGTTTTGCCACTTATCCGAGTTGCCGCTGTGATGGCAACCGTCCAGGAGGAGTTTTCAGCCTTGGCCCCTGTGCTGCGCTTCGGCCGTGTCGAGTTGCGATCCCGTGAGCGACTGGTGCTGGTGGACGGCCAGCCGGTGCCGCTGGGCGCGCGGGCGTTTGACGTGCTGATCGCGCTGGTGGAGCGGCGCGACCGGGTGGTGGCCAAGGCCGAGCTGCTGGACCTGGCCTGGCCCGGTTTGATGGTGGAAGAAAACAACTTGTCGGTGCAGATATCGGCGCTGCGCAAGGTGCTGGGGCCGCAGGCGGTGGCCACGATCCCGGCGCTGGGCTACCGGTTTGCATTGGCAGAAGACAAGCCACCCGCTGCGGCCAGCATCGCTACCGAGGCCTTGGCCCGCCAGCAGGGCGCGCTGCAACTGCGGGCCCGCATCGGCTGGCCGGGGGGCGCGGCCAGCACAACACCCGCCAGCGCGCTGCGCCTGGCCCAGGCGCTGGCCAGCACCGTGGCCCAGCATGGCGGCCGGCTGATCCACCGTGCCGACGATCAACTGGTGGCCGAGTTTGCCCGCGCCGAAGCCGCAGCCGCCTGCAGCCACCGGCTGCACGAGGCCGCCCAGGCGCTGGCCGCCGCATTGCAGATCAGCCTGCTGCCGGCCGACGCTGCGGCGCTGCCAGCCCAACTGCCAGCTATAGCGGCAGAAGCCCACCCCGGCCAGACCCTGGTGGCCGCATCGGTGGCCGGCCGGCTCATACACACATTGGATGGTGACCTGCAAGACCTGGGCGACCAACATGCCGCCACGCCGGACGAGCCCAACCGGTTCTTTCGCCTGATGCCCCTGGTTGCCAGCATGCCCGTCGAAGAACGGTTGTCGCCTTCCCCCAGCAACCTGCGGCCCACCTTGGCCGTGATGCCGTTTGCCCCCTATGCCCGCCAATCCGAGCCGATCTCGCTGGGCGACATCCTGGCCGACCAGGTGATCGCCGCCTTGTCCAAAAGCCCGGCCTTCAATGTGATCTCACGTTTGTCCACCCTGGCTTTCCGCGGCCGCGACACCCCGGTGCCGCAGATTGCGCGTTGCCTGGCGGCCAACTTTGTGGTGTCGGGCCGCTACTGGGTGGTGGCCGGGCGCATCAACCTGCAAGTGGAACTGGCCGATGCCGCCAGCAGCCAGGTGTTGTGGACCCAATCCCTGGCCGACGACGAACTGGCGGTGCTGCAACCCGACAGCCCCTTGGTGCTGGCGCTGGTGGGCGGCGTGGTGCAGGCGGTGTTTGCGCACGAGATGGCCGGCCTGCGCGGCGCGGCGCTGCCCGACCTGGCCAGCCACACCTTGTTGCTGGCCGCGATCAGCCTGCTGTACCGGCTGTCGCCGCGTGATTTTTCACTCGCCCGCAGTGCGCTGGAGACGCTGCACCAGCGTGCACCGCGCCATGCCGCGCCGCTGGCCTGGCTGGCGCGCTGGCATTTGTTCCGCGTGGTGCAGGGCTGGTCGGACAACCGCGACGAGGACGGCCGGCTGGCGCTGGACCATGCCAACCAGGCGCTGGACCTGGACCCCGACTCCTCACTGGCGCTGACCATGCTGGGCAATGTGCACACCAGCTACTTGAAAGACCTGGACCGCGCCGAGTGGCTGTACGACCAGGCGCTGGCCATCAACCCCAACGAATCGCTGGCCTGGTTGCAAAAAGGCAATGCACGCAGCTTCAGGGGGGATGGCGCAACGGCGGTGGCCTGCGCGCAGCGGGCGGTCAACCTGTCGCCGCTGGACCCGTCCAGCCATTTTTATCTGACGATCCTGGCCGGCGCCGCGCTGACGGCGCAAGACTATCCACGGGCGATAGCGGCCGCGTCGGCGTCGGCCAAGCTCAACCAGATGCATTTGTCCACCCACCGGGTGTTGGCAATCGCGCTGGCGATGAGCGGGCGCATGGCCGAAGCGCGTGCCAGCGTGCGCCAGGTGCTGCATCTTGGGCCCGGGCTGACGGTGGCCAATTACCTGGCGCATTCCCCCGCCGCAGGCTCGGCCCTGGTCCGCACTTTTGGCGATGCACTGCATGCCGCCGGCTTGCCGCTGGGCTAGCACCGATCACCCCCGCCTTGAACCACCGGAGAGCACGATGAGCACCTTGGAATCTTGGGAGAGTTGGGAGTCTTGGGAGAGTTGGGAAAGCTGGGGCCAGCCCGGCCAGGCCAGCGGCCCGGGCAGCCGGCAAGACTGGCTGGCGCGCCAGCGCTCACGCGACGCGCTGGTGTGGGGCGGCCCGCCCTTGCCGCTGGCGGCTTTGCTCACGCCCCGCGCGGCTGAGGCCATCGCTCAACTGTCCGGCTATGCGCGGCGCCAGGTGGTGGTGATGGACATGCTGCGCGATGTGCGCGTCAACGGCAAACCCGGGGCTGGCACGGTGCGCATCAGCGGGCAAAGTGGGGCGCCCGAGCACCTGATCACAGCCCCGGCGCCGCCCACCTTCCTGGCCGAGCTGGCCACGGTGGAGGCCTACAACCGCCAACGCCCCGAGCGCGCGCCCGAGATCCTGTCGCAGTTGTCGTTCAACCCCGGGTTCTGGGCCAACATCCTGCCGCTCAGCCCGCGCAACACGCCGTACACGCTGGAGTTGATGGCGGCGGCGGTGATGTTTTCGTCCTTCATCGTGCAGCAGGCCAAGCTGGTGTTCAACCTGCCGCGGCCCAACGAGCTGTCAGCGCGCATCCAGCCGATGATTGCCACGCCGGCGTTTTCCGCCTTTCCCAGCGGCCATGCCACGCAAGCGGCCTTGGTATCGGCGCTGCTGCAGCAATTGGTGGTGCCCCGGCTGGCGCTTGGCTGGCAGGCACCGGTGAGCAAGATGCTGGCCGAGCTGGCCCAACGCATCGCCGAAAACCGCGAGGTGGCCGGTGTGCACTTTCCGGCCGACAGCCAGGCCGGCCTGGCGCTGGGCCAGGGTTTGCTTGATCTGCTGGTCCAGCAGCCGGTACCCGTCACCCCCGCCAAGCCCAGCAAGAAGAAGGCCGCAGCAGCAGCGCCATCCGTGGCCAAACCCCGCAGCGACGACCACTTTGCCTGGCTCTGGGCCCAGGCCAGCAAGGAATGGCCGGCATGACGCCCTATGACCCCAGCCCCGGCCCCGGCTGGCGGCTGGAGCCCGGCCTGCCGCATGGCCTGTCGGCCGCTGCGCCGCACCGGCTGGACGCCTACCTGGTGTGGGATCTGCTGACCGATTTCAGCCGCCATGGGGCGCTGGCCGGCCCACGCTGGCTGCCGCTGATCGCCGAGCTGGCCGAGCCGCCCGAGCTGGCCATGCAGCAACTGGAAAAGCTGGCAGCACCGCCAGGCGCGCCAGCGCTGGCCGGCCAGCTCAGCCGCTGGCAACACAGCCAAGGCCTGTCGGCCATCCAGACCGGTTTTGTGCCCGAAGCGCTGATCCCGCTGCTGGCGGCTGCCGTGGCGGGCGGTGTGTTGCAGCGCTTTCAGCTTGGCGCGCCTTGCGCTGCGCCGCTGGCGGCCTACGCTGCGGCATCGCTGCCCGATATTGGCAGCGAGCCACTGCACACGCTGGGCCTGATCGACGACGGCTGCTGCCTGGCGCACCAGGACTTTCGCAGCAGCGACGGCCGCAGCCGCTTGCTGTGGCTGTGGGACCAAACCCCCGACGCCGCGCCCGACCAGCACTGGCAACGCCACCCGGTAGCGTTGCCAGCGGCTGGTTTTGCGGTGGACCACGGCATGGAGCTGAGCCGCGAGCGCATCGAGGCGCTGCTGAAGCTGCATCCGCAGTTGGGTGAATCGGCCGAGCGTGCGCTGTACGCCGCACTGGGCCGGCCGCAGTGGGGCCCACCCGACCACAGCCACGGCGCCAGGGTGCTGCAGTTGCTGGCCGGGCCGGCGCCGTTGGCTGCGCCATCGTCACCATCGTCGCCATCAAGACAAAGCTACGGCGCCGGGCCGTCGGCCAGCAGCTTGCCAATCATCTTTGTGCAATTGCCGGCACCGACGATTGCCGACAGCTCGGGCGACTCGCTGGGCGGGCATGTGATAGCCGGCGCACGCTACATCGTCGGCCGCACCCGCGAGGCCGCCGCTGCCGCCAAGCAACCGTGGAAAACCACGATCAACATCAGCCTGGGCGGCATCGCCGGCCCGCACGACGGCAGCAGCCTGGCCGAGGCCGCGCTGGACGAACTGGCCGAGGACGACCGTGTGCAAATCGTCGTGTCGGCCGGCAACGCGGCC
Source organism: Betaproteobacteria bacterium (assembly GCA_031411635.1). Taxonomy (GTDB): domain Bacteria; phylum Pseudomonadota; class Gammaproteobacteria; order Burkholderiales; family Burkholderiaceae_C; genus Pseudaquabacterium. Next base: position 5,593 of record JANOBL010001103.1, on the reverse strand, counting down.
GACCGGCAGCGCATCCATGCGCAGCGCAGCGTGTCGCGCAGCGCGCCGGGGGACTTTTTCATCGATTTACCTGCCGGCCAGCGCCAGCACAGCTTCATCGAGTGGTGGTTGCCGGGCGGCGATGCGGTGGCCGATGCCTGCCGGTTTGTGGTCACTCCGCCCGGCGGGCCGGCGTCACCGGCGGTGCAGGCCGGCCAGGTGGCCACGCTGCGCGATGCCGCCGGTGCGGTGCTGGGCTGTGTGGTGTTTGCCCGCCGATCGGCGCAGGGCCTGCAGGGCACGCTGGTGCTGCTGGCCCTCTCGCCCACACTTGCGCCCACACTTGCGCCCACACTTGCTCCCACTACCGCGCCTGGCCAGGCAACCGCCAAGCCGGGCCTCTGGCAAGTGCAGATCACGTCCAGCCTGGACGCGCCGACCGAGATCCACGCCTGGGTGGAGCGCGACGATGTGCTGATCGGCGAGCGCCGGCCGCAGCAGACGCGCTTTGAGTTTGACAGCCGGCAGCCGCGCGATGCGCAGTACGTCAACGACCGGTACACGGTGTCCACCCTGGCCAACGGCAGACGGGTGATACCGGTGGGCGCCACGGTGCGCTCGTCCAACGCGATGGCACCGTACTCGGCCCAGGGCCCTTGCCTGGGCGGGCCGGCGCCGGGCTTGCAACGCCAGCCCGAGCTGCACTTTGCCCCCGGCGACCGCAGCCCCAGCATGCCTGGCATCGTCGTGCCCGGGTTCTACAGCGGCACGCTGGCGGCCATCGGCGGCACCAGCGCGGCCGCACCGCAGGTGGCGCGCCGGCTGGTGGAAACCGGCTCGGCGGCATCGCCCGATGGCGCCACGATGACCGGCCCGGACGGCCAGCCGCTGGCGGCGCCCCGCCGCTGACAGGCCCCGCGCCGGCTTACAGTGGGGCCACGATGCCAAGCGCCGATCTACCGCCGCAACCCCTGGCCATCCTGGAAACCCCCACGCTGCTGCTGTCGCAACCCCGCATGGCGGCCAACATCGCCCGCATGCAGCAGCGCATTGCGGCGCTGGGCGTGGCCTTGCGCCCGCATGTCAAGACCGCAAAATGTTTACCGGTGGCGCAGGCGATGCTGGGCGCCGCGCAGGGGCCGATCACCGTGTCCACCTTGCGCGAGGCCGACGAGTTTGCGGCCCAGGGTTTCATCGACATCACCTACGCGGTGGGCATCAGCGCCAACAAGCTGGCCCATGTGGCGCGGCTGCTGGCGCTGGGCGTGCGGCTGAACCTGATCCTGGACAGCGTGGACGCAGCCAACGCGCTGGCGGCTGCGGCCGACCGGTTTGCCGCGCCGCTGGGCGTGTTGATCGAGATCGATACCGACGGCCACCGCGCCGGCATCGCGCCCACCGATGCGGTACTGCTGTTGGCGGTGGCCGCCGCTTTGCAACACCCGAAGCTGCGGCTGCAAGGTGTGTTAACCCACCTGGGCGCCAGCTACGACTGCCGCGGCGCCGATGCGCTGCGCGCCGCGGCCGAGCAAGAGCGCGCCGGTGCCGTGTTGGCCGCCCAACACCTGCGTGCGGCGGGCCATGCGGCAACGGTGGTCAGTGTGGGCTCCACCCCCACCGCGCTGTTTGCGCAAGACCTGGCCGGCGTCACCGAAGTGCGGGCCGGCGTCTACGTGTTCCAGGACCTGGTGATGGCCGGCCTGGGCGTGTGCACGCCGCAGGACATCGCCGTGTCGGTGCTGACCAGCGTGATCGGCCACCAGCGCAGCAAGGGCTGGACCTTGGTGGACGCCGGCTGGATGGCGCTGTCGCGCGACCGGGGCACCGCCAGCCAGGCGGTCGACCAAGGCTACGGCCTGGTCTGCGATGCAGCGGGCCGGCTGATGCCCGACCACATCGTGGCCGCCGTCAACCAGGAGCACGGCAGCATCACCCACCGCAGCGGCGATCCGGCCCGGATGCTGGACCTGCCGGTGGGCACACTGCTGCGCATCCTGCCCAACCATGCCTGCGCCACCTGCGCGCAGTTCAGCGCCTATCAAGTGATGGACGCGGCCAACCAGGTGTTGACGAGCTGGCCGCGCTTTGGCGGCTGGTAAGGGCCCTAAGCCCATCCACCCCCACTGAGGAGCCCAACGATGAATGCCCGCACCGACCTGCCCGCCCTGGCGGCGCTGCCCGAGATCCGCGCGCTGGAGCCCGAGATGCTGGAAACCCGGCACCAGATCCATGCCAACCCCGAGTTGGCCTTCGAGGAGTTCAACACCAGCGATCTGGTGGCCGAGCGCCTGGCACGCTGGGGCTACGCGGTGCACCGGGGCCTGGGTGGCACCGGCGTGGTGGGCACGCTCACGGTGGGTGATGGCAAAAAGCGGCTGGGCATCCGCGCCGACATGGATGCGCTGCCGATCGAAGAAGCCGGTGGCACCCAGCGCCCCTGGGCCAGCCGGGTGCTGGGCAAGATGCACGCCTGCGGCCACGATGGCCACACGGCGATGCTGCTGGGCGCGGCGCGCCACCTGGCCGCCACCCAGGCCTTCAACGGCACGCTGCACCTGGTGTTCCAGCCGGCCGAAGAAGGCCTGGGCGGCGCGCGGGTGATGATCGAAGATGGCTTCTTCGAGAAGTTTCCGTGCGATGCGATGTTTGCACTGCACAACATGCCTGGCCATCCGGAAGGCACGTTAGGCTTTCTGGCCGGCCCGGCGATGGCCAGCAGCGACACGGTGATCGTCACCGTCAAAGGCAAGGGCGGCCATGGCGCGATGCCGCAGGCGGCGGTAGACCCGGTGGTGGCGGCGTCCGCCATCGTGATGGCGCTGCAAACCATCGTCTCGCGCAACGTGCCGCCGCTGGACATGGCGATCATCACCGTGGGCGCCTTCCATGCCGGATCGGCGCCCAACGTGATCCCGCAGCAGGCCGAGTTGAAGTTGACGGTGCGGGCACTGCGGCCCGCCGTGCGGCTGCAGCTCAAGCAGCGCATCACCGAGGTCTGCCAGGCCCAGGCGGCGGTGTACGGCGCCACGGTGGACATCGACTACCAGTGGCGCTACCCGGTGCTGGTCAATCACGCCGAGGCCACCGCCTTTGCGCGCCAGGTGGCGGCCGATTGGGTGGGCGAGGCCGGCATCATGCCGCCGCTGCAGCCGCTGACCGGCAGCGAGGACTTCTCCTTCTTCCTGGAAAAGTGCAAGGGCAGCTACCTGCTGCTGGGCAACGGTGTGGGCCAGGGCCTGGGCGAGGGCGGCTCCATGGTGCACAACCCGGGCTACGACTTCAACGACCGGTGTCTGGGCACCGGCGCCAGTTACTGGGTGCGCTTGGCGACGGCGTTTCTGGTTTGATTGGCAGCCGGGCGCGCGCTGGCACTCACGGACATCGCCCGCGATCCGCCTATGCCCTTCTGCCGCCCTTCTACCGCCTTCACCCGGCTGCACTCAATGTTGATGAGCATGGCCCGCTGCCTGGATTGACGCTGCCATCTCGGCCGCTTACCGTGCAGGCTGTCCAACCCGGTATCGCCATGGCCAATACGCTTGACATCGCCTGCATTAGCTGGATTGACCAGGCACCGCTGCCCAAGGTGGGCTTCTGGTTGGTGGTGGGCGCCGCGACGAGCTGGCCCAAGCGCGTCATCATGGGCCTGGTGGGCACATCCAATCCGTCGCCGCCGGTCAAGATCGACAAGCTGTCGGTGTTTGCCGCAGGCAAGCAATACCGGGCCTTGCTGGCCTGCACCGTCAATGTCAATCCACCCGTGCGCACTGTGGGCGATCTGGTTGACCCGGGCTACACGCCGCCGTTCGACAAAACCAAGATCGACACCAGCCTGCGTTCGGTGGCGCCCATTCCGGACGACCCGGCCTTTTATGCGGGTGAAAAGAGCCCGATCTCCGGCATCGTCACCGGCCGCCTGCACCCGTGTTCCACGCTCAGCGTCAGCAAGGGCAGCCAGGTCTTGGTCAGTGGCCTGATCAAGTTTCGCGCCGGCCCGCACACCGACGCCATCGGCGTCAAAGAGGCCAAATCACCGGTGCATGTGCCCTGGGTCTGGTCCGAGTTTGCGCTGGTAAGCGTTGGCGGCAAGCTGCGGCTGCTGGGCAAGGGCTCGGCCTTTCCATCGCACGCCTGGTACGTGAATGGCAAGCAGGTGGCCCAGGTGCTGCAGGCACTGGTCACCGCGTCCGAGCATGACCCGATCTTGTCAACTGGCCAGCCCGCCGATCAGGTGCAGTCCAAGGCCAGCGTCGACAAGAGCACGCAGCCTGTCGACAAGCATGCCGAGGGCATGTCGGCGGGCAAACTGATCGACGTGCCGGTCAGCGCATAGCTGAGCTGAGCTCATCGGCCCTGCGTCGACCTCGGCTTGCCGCCCTCAGCGCCGGCCGCTACCGTGCCTGACGTCGGCTCGACTGCCGCAAGCCGCATGCCGCAAGCCCACACGGCATCTTGCAAGCCTGCCAAACGACACCATCTGCTTGCTACCGGGCCGGTTGTTCGCCAGCCCTGGAGATCCACGATGCAAACCCGTCACCCCCCACCGCTGCCCACCGGCCCCAACCCGCCGCGCCCTATCAACGATGCGCTCAAGACCGCCATCACGCTGGCCGAGTTGCTGCAGCGTGCCGAGGCCAGCACCCAGACCATCGGTGCCGACCAATACCGCCGCCTGGTGATGCACCTGGCACAACTGCTGGACAGTTTGGCCAACGAGCCCGCGCTGGAGGCCTTGCTGGTCACGTTTCCGGCCGCTGCGGTGGTGTACGAAAACCAGCGTTACGCGCTGGCCGGCCTGTGCCGCTCGCCGCTGCAGGCCTCGCTGGCCACCGAGTTGCAAGCCCGGGCGCTGATCCAGCGCGCCCGCGCCACCACCCCGGCGGCCTGACATCCGCCTTGACCGCGCGCGCTGCAGCATCACGGCGGCGGTGCCGGTAGCTGGGGCAGCCTGGATTTGTAGCGTGGCGCGGCTGATTGCGCTGGTGCCTGCCAGGCGCTGGCGGTGGGCCCTGCCGCTTGCTCGGCGCCGGGTGCCGAGCCCGGCCTGCCGCGTCACCGGCCTGGGTTGTGCGCTGCCAGCCGCCGTCAAGCCAGCGCCGGTTTGACCGAGCCCGCCAGCGCATCCACCACCGCATACGCCGAGTGAGCCGCGCTCTCCAGCAGCGGGATACCGGCCTGGGCATACGAGCCGCAAAACCACAGCCGCCGCCCGGGCTGGGCCTGCAGATGGTCCAGTTGCAGCAGCGCCGCAACGCTGCGCGCATCCACCACCGGCCGCTCAAACATCGCGCGGGCTATCACCCGGCCAGGCTGCGGCTCGCGCTGCGGGTGCACGGTCTGGAACACATCGGCCGCGCCGCGCAGCGCCGGTTGCACCGCATTGACCCAGATGGTTGATTCCGGCCCGTCAAAGCCGGGCGCCAGCCGCAGGTTCACCGGTGACCAGTCGCGCCGGCGGGTGGGCATCAGCCTGGCATCGGTGTGAGTGATCACCGGCACCGGGGTGTAGGCAAAGCCCGCCAGCGCCGCCGTTTCTTCGGCGCTGGCATCGTGCAGCAGCGCCAAGGCCTGGTTGGCCTGGGTGGCCAGCACCAGGTGGTCAAAGTGCTGGGCG
>JANOBL010001102.1:0-4221 GCA_031411635.1 Betaproteobacteria bacterium | reverse complement strand
GGCGACAGGCCCTTCGGCCTGTCGCTCGCCTGGCGAATCTGAGCCGCTTGCAAGCGGCGAAGTGGTAGGTGAGAGCTGGTGCTACACGCTGTTTTGGGATTGCCTCAGTAGTTCAAGCCCATCGCCTGGCGCACTTCCTTCATCGTCTGGCGTGCCACGGTGCGGGCCCGCTCGGTGCCCATCTCGACGATCCAGTGCACCTGCTTGGGGTTGGCCAGGTAGGCGGCAGCACGCTCGCGCCAGGGTTGTTGCTCGCGGATGATGGCGTCTATCACCGGTTGTTTGCAATCCAGGCAGCCAATGCCGGCGGTGGTGCAGCCCTGCTGGGCCCAGGCCTGGGTGCTGGCGTCCGAATACACCTCGTGCAGCTTCCACACCGGGCAGCGTGTTGGGTCGCCGGGATCACTGCGGCGCACCCGCGCCGGATCGGTCGGCATGGTCTGGATCTTTTGCTGGACAACGGCCGGCGCCTCGCGCATCGCGATCGCATTGCCATAGCTCTTGCTCATCTTGCCGCCGTCCAGGCCGGGCAGCACTTTCACCTCGGTGTGCAGCGCACCCGGCTCGGTCAAGATGGACTTGCCACTGCCTTTCAAGTGGCCGCTCAGCAACTCGCTGTCGTCTGCGGTCCAGCCGGCGATTTGGGCGGCGGCCTTGGCCAGCATCGCTTCGCCCTTGGCCAGCGCCTCGGCGCTGCCGGTTTCACCGTACGCCTTGCGCTGTTTGGCAAAATAACGTGCATCGTCCTTGGGTAATTTGGCCAGCGCGGCCGCCACCTGGGCTTCAAAATTGCTGTCGCGGCCATACAGGTTGTTGAAGCGGCGCGCCACCTCGCGTGTCAGTTCCACATGCGAGCTTTGGTCACCACCCACCGGCACCTGGTTGGCCTTGTAGATCAGGATGTCGGCCGCCTGCAGCAGCGGGTAGCCCAGAAAGCCGTAAGTGGCCAGATCGCGGTCCTTCAGTTTCTCGATCTGGTCCTTGTAGGTGGGCACCCGCTCCAGCCAGCCCAGCGGGGTGCCCATCGCCAGCAAGGTGAACAGCTCGGCATGCTCGGGCAATCGGCTCTGGATGAAGATCGTGCACTTGTCCGGGTCCAGCCCGGCGGCCAGCCAGTCGGTGACCATCTCGTAGACATAGCGCTCCATCACCTCGCGCTCTTCGTAGTGCGTGGTCAGCGCATGCCAGTCGGCGACGAAGAAAAAGCAGTCGTAATCGTCTTGCAGCCGTACCCAGTTCTTGAGCGCGCCGTGGTAGTGGCCAAGGTGCATCGCACCGGTGGGGCGCATGCCTGAGAGTACGCGGGGTCGCATCGGATCGTCCTTCGGTCGAGCTTTCAATTCTCTCAGACCAGGCACGTACACTGCGCCCCCGTCATGCAGCGCATCGTCATCCTCCTCTCCGGCCGTGGCAGCAACATGCAGGCCATCGTGCAGGCCTGTGCAGCGCAAGCCTGGCCGGCCCAGGTGGTGGCGGTGATCAGCAACCGGCCGGGTGCGTTGGGGCTGGACTTTGCGGCTGGGCGCGGTATCTCAACCGCCGTTGTCGATCACAAATTGCACACCAGCCGCGAGGCCTTTGATGCCGAGCTGGCCCGGGTGATCGACGGCTTTGCGCCCGACCTGGTGCTGCTGGCCGGCTTCATGCGCATCCTGAGCGATGGGTTTGTGCGGCGTTACACGGGCAGGCTGCTCAACATCCACCCGTCGCTGCTGCCGGCGTTTACCGGCCTGCACACGCACCGGCGGGCGATTGACGCCGGCTGCAAGCTGGCCGGCGCCACGGTGCACTTTGTCACCCCCACCCTGGACCATGGGCCGATCGTGGCGCAGGCTGCCGTGCCAGTGCTGGCCGATGACACGCCCGAGACGCTGTCAGCCCGGGTGCTGGCCGCCGAGCATCTGATTTATCCGCTGGCGGTGCGCTGGTTTGTCGAAGGGCGTTTGTTGCTGGCCGACGGCCTGGTGCGGCACCGCGACGGCGCTGCGCAGTGGCTGTTGCCATGAGCCGGCCGACCAAGCCCGGCCCTAAAAAGGCCGGCGGGGATAATCGCGGCATGCATCCCACCGCCTTGCTGGACCTGTGCACCGAACTGTTGCGCGCTGTTTTGAGGCTCGATGCACCCGCCGACAGCATCGTCTCGGGCTTTTTCCGCAAGCACCGCACGCTGGGCCCGCGCGAGCGCCATGCGCTGGCCGAGACCGCCTACGCCGTGTTGCGGCGCCGGTCCTTGCTGCTGCACCAGGCGCAAAGCGGCACCGGCGCGCTGGAGCGCCGGCTGGCGCTGCTGGCCTGGGCTGGTGATCAAAGCCTGTTGCGCGGCGCCGTGGGCCCCAACGAGCAACAGTGGCGGCAGCAGGTGCTGGCGGTGGATCCGCAGAGTTTCTCGGACAAGCTGCGCCACAACCTGCCCGATTGGCTGGCCTCGGCCTTGCGCACCCAGCTTGGTGAAGAAGCGTTCTGGCCACTGGTGGCCGCACTAAACGAGCCGGCCTCGCTGGACCTGCGCGTCAACATCTTCAAAGCCAAGCGCGAAGACATGCTGTCCATCCTCAACCAGGCCGGCCTGCGGGTGGCGCCCACGCCGTTTTCGCCCTGGGGTATCCGGGTGCCGGGCAAGCCCGCGCTGCAGAAGATCGATGCCTTCACCCGCGGTGACATCGAGGTGCAGGACGAAGGCAGCCAGTTGCTGGCTGTGCTGGTGGATGCCAAGCGCGGCGAGATGGTGGTGGATTTTTGCGCCGGCGCCGGTGGCAAGACCCTGGCGCTGGGCGCGGCGATGCGCTCCACCGGCCGGCTGTATGCGTTTGACACTTCGGGCCATCGACTGGATGCGCTGAAACCGCGCATGGCGCGCAGTGGCTTGTCCAATGTGCACCCGGCGCAGATCGCGCATGAGCGCGATGAACGCATCAAGCGCCTGGCCGGCAAGATCGACCGGGTGCTGGTGGATGCGCCGTGTTCGGGCCTGGGCACCTTGCGGCGCAACCCCGACCTGAAATGGCGCCAATCGCCGCAGGCCGTGGTGGAGTTGCAGGCCAAGCAGAGCGCGATCCTGGCCAGCGCATCGCGGCTGGTCAAATCCGGCGGCCGGCTGGTGTATGCCACTTGCAGCCTGCTGCGCGACGAAAACGAAACAGTGGCCGAGGCCTTTGGCGCGGCCAATCCCGATTTTGTGAAACTGCCGGCACAAGAGGCCCTGGCCGCTGCCCACGTGGCGCGCGCCGATGAGCTGACGCAAGACGGTTATTTGCGTTTGTGGCCGCAGCGCCACGCCACCGACGGGTTTTTTGCAGCGGTCTGGCAGCGCCGCTGAAGCCTTGTTGCGCCAGCGCAAATCGCCCGCATTTGACACGTTGCTGGTGAGTTCCTACGCAGTTCCCACGCTGGTGGCGGGCACTTGCTCACTTACAATGATGAATTCGCCCGCATTTTTTGGGCGTTGATAAAGGCCAAGATGAGTTTGCTTTCGACGCTGTGGTTCTCGCTGGTGGATTGGCTGGCCCATGGTCTGTGGTCCAGCGCCAGTGGCTGGACGATTTTGCTGTTGACCTTGGGCATGACCCACGCCACGATCTGCTCGGTCACGATCTTTCTGCACCGGGCCCAAGCGCACCGGGCGTTGGACCTGCACCCGATTCCCGCGCACTTTTTCCGCTTCTGGCTGTGGTTGACCACCGGCATGGTGACCAAGGAATTTGTCGCGGTGCACCGCAAACACCACGCCAAGTGCGAGACCGAAGAAGACCCGCACAGCCCCCAAACCAGGGGCATCAAGGCCTTGCTGCTGACGGGGGTGGAGCTGTACCGCGCCGAGTCCAAGGTGATGGACACGATCAGCAAATACGGCAAAGGCACACCAGACGACTGGATTGAGCGCAACCTGTACACCCGCTTTAGCTGGCAGGGTGTGGGCGTGATGTTGATCATCGACGTGGGCCTGTTTGGCGCCGTGGGCCTGGCCGTTTGGGCCTTGCAAATGGCCTGGACACCCATCATGGCCGCGGGCGTCATCAACGGTGCAGCGCATTATTGGGGCTACCGCAACTTTGAAACGGCGGACGCAGCGACGAACATCTCGCCGTGGGGCATCATCATCGCGGGCGAAGAGCTGCACAACAACCACCACACCTACCCGACGTCCGCCAAGCTGTCGGTCAAACCCTATGAGTTTGACATTGGCTGGATGTACATCAGCATGATGCAGGCCGTCGGCTTGGC
>JANOBL010001101.1:0-2723 GCA_031411635.1 Betaproteobacteria bacterium | reverse complement strand
AAAACCATCCCAACCATCACCCGCAAGGACACCCGGTGACCCACTCTGACGCAGCCACCCCCGGCGCCACCCCAACCGGCAATCTGCCCAACGTGCTGGCCGTCGCCAAACCGATGCCGCTGATCGTCGACCGGCTGCACGCCAACTTCAAGGTGCATGCAAACGACGCGGCCACCTTGGCTTCGATTGCACCCAGTATCAGCGGCATCTGGGCCAGCGGTGAATCCAAGGTCACGGCCGAGCTGATCAACCAGTTGCCTGCGCTGAAGGTGATCGCGGTGATGGGCGTGGGCTACGACGGCGTGGATGTGGCGGCGGCCAGGGCACGCGGCGTGATGGTGACGCACACACCCGATGTGCTGAACGATGATGTGGCCGATCTGGCGATCGGCCTGATGCTCAGCGCGGCCCGCCAGTTGCCGGCGGCCGACCGTTTTGTGCGCGCCGGTCTGTGGCCGCAGGGACCGATGCCACTGGCGCGCAAGATGTCGGGTGCGCGGCTGGGCATCGTGGGCATGGGCCGCATCGGCCAGGCGATTGCACAGCGTGCGCTGGCCTTCAACATGACGGTGGCTTACACCGCACGCTCGGCCAAACCGGCGCTGCCCTGGGCCTTTTGGCCAACAGCCGCCGCGCTGGCCGAGCAGAGTGATTTTTTGGTGCTGATCACGCCTGGCGGTGCCGGCCCCGCCAAGCTGAACAAAGCCCAGGTGCTGGCCGCGCTGGGCCGGGGCTCCAAAGGCCAGGGCATCCTGGTGAATGTGGCCCGTGGCTCGGTGGTGGACCAGGCGGCGCTGATAGACGCGCTGGAGCAAGGCGTGATTGCAGGCGCCGGGCTGGATGTGTTTGAGCAAGAGCCCAACGTGCCCGAGCGCCTGCGTGCGCTGCCGCAAGTGGTGCTGAGCCCACACATCGGCAGCGCCACCGGCCAGACCCGGCAAGCCATGGCCGACTTGGCGTTTGACAACCTGCAGCTTGGCCTGGCCGGGCAGACGGTGCGCACACCGGTGCCGGAGTACCGCTAGACCTGGCGCCAAATCCGGAATCATCCGGAATCCTCCGGAATCACCCGGGTAAGCCCGGTTTCTGCCGACATTCAATCATCATACGATAACACCAGGGATCACCCTGTCCTGCCCTCATCCATCCTCCCGGAGACAAACACGATGAAACTCAAGACTTTGCTGACAGCCGCCTTGGTGGGCGCCGGCCTGCTGGCCAGTGGCCCGGCGCTGGCGCAAGCCCAAGAAAAACTCACCGTGTGGTGGGTCAAGGGCTTTTACAAGGCCGAGGACGATGCGCTGTTTGAGGCCATCAAAAAGTTCGAAGCCAAGTACAAGAACATCAAGGTCGAGCTGTCGCAATACCCGATCCAGGACACCATCCCCAAGACCGTGTCGGCACTTGATTCAGGCTCGCCGCCAGACGTGGCCTACAGCGATGTGTTTGACTTTCAGGTCACCGCCAAATGGGCGTATGACGGCAAGCTGGAAGACATCAGCAAAGTGATCGATCCGATCCGCAGCAAGTTTGCCGCCAATACGATAGAGACGACGTTTTTGTTCAACAACGCTGCACAGACGCGGGCGTATTACGCCTTTCCGATCAAACAGCAGACGATGCACATCGAGTACTGGAAAGACATGCTGGCCGAGGCCGGCTTCAAGGACTCGGACATCCCGAAGGATTGGAAAGGGTATTGGGATTTCTGGTGCGACAAGGTGCAGGCCGGCTACCGCAAGAACACCGGCAAGCGTGGTTTTGGCACCGGCTTTCCGATGGGCGTGGATTCCAGCGATTCGTTCTACTCGTTCCTGACCTTCATGGACGCCTACAACGTCAAGCTGGTCAATGATTCGGGCAAGCTGCTGGTGGATGACCCGGCGGTGCGCCAGGGCCTGATCAACGCGATGACCGATTACACGGCGGTCTACAGCAAGGGCTGCACGCCACCCTCGTCCACAAGCTGGAAAGACCCGGACAACAACGTCGCCTTTCACAACAAGACGATCGTGATGACGCACAACGCGACGATCTCGATCGCCGCCAAGTGGCTGGACGACATGAACAATGCCGCGCTGACCCAAGAACAGCGCGACACCGCGAAGAAAAACTACACCGAGTTGATCGCCACGTCAGGCTTCCCGAACAAGCCCGACGGCAGCAAGATGGTGTACCGGGCCGCCGTCAAAACCGGGGTGATCTTCAAGGATGCCAAGAACAAGGAAGGCGCCAAGAAGTTTGTGGCCTTCATCCTGGACGAGGTCAACCTGACGCCGTATGTGGAGGGCTCACTCGGCCGCTGGTTCCCGGTGACGAAGACGGCGCAGCAAAGTGCGTTCTGGAAGGGTGATCCACACCGGCTGGCGGTGTACAACCAGTTCATGAACGGCACCACACCGTTTGAATTCACGAAGAACTTCAAGTTCACCGTGCTGAACAACGAAAACGTCTGGGCCAAGGCGATGAACCGGGTGCTCAACGAGAAGCTGCCGGTGGACAAGGCGGTGGACGAGATGATTGCCCGCATCAAGGTGGTGGCGGGCGGCTGATCTCTTTGCATTGGCCCCTTCCCCCTGCAAGGGGGAAGGCGGGGATGGGGGTGGCGATGCCAGAGCCCCCGCCGTTTCGACCCCCACCCCGCCCTCCCCCTGCCCGGGGGAGGCGCAATGCCCGACTTGCCCGGAGCATCCCCATGAACACCGCCACCCTCTCCACCGCCC
>JANOBL010001100.1:0-2318 GCA_031411635.1 Betaproteobacteria bacterium | reverse complement strand
TGCCGATGCCCGCGCACAGCCAGCGGGCCCACACCGCGCGCCATGACAGCGCCAGGCCGGCGGCCACCATCAGCAGCAGGCCCATCGACATTTCGCCGACGCGCAGGCCGGCTTCCTGTACACCCAAGAGCAGCGGCTGCGTCAGCAGCCAGCTTCCGAGTCCGATGTTCACGAAGTGCGCCCAGCGCCAGTGGCCATGCTCGGCCTTGCGCAGGGCATCGTGCTCCGTGCGAAGTGCATCGGAGTTGCCGCCCGGCGTGACCCAGCCCGGCACCATGATGCCGTTGGCGGCATACCAGGCCGCAGGGTCGGCTTTCAGGCTGGCCACCATGTTCGGCAGTTCGTCGGCCAGGCGGTGCCGGGGCTCCCAGCCCAGCAGTTCCCGCGCGCGGCGGATGTCCAGCGCGTAGTGGTCGTCGGCCATCGCCACCATGAAGGGCCGGATGAAGGGCGCCTGTCCACCGTCGATGGCGTCGGGCACCACCGGCTCCAGCCGACCCTGCACCCAGGCACCTGCCGCAGCCAGCGGTTTGGGCAGACGCAGCGTGAGCCACGTCTCGGAACCATGCATCAGCCCGCCCAGGGTGTCCTGCATCACCTCGTAGCCGATGGCGTCGGCCTCGCCGATCAGGATCTCGCAACCGCTGGGCAACTGCTCGCGCCGGTCCACCGCCAGCCGCAAGGCGGCGAGCATGTCCTCGCGGTGCAGCGCCGACTGGCCCACCAGCATGCTGCCAGCGTAGAGATGGCTTTGCAGGTCGCGCTCGTAGATGCGGGCCATCTGCTGCGCCATCGTGGGCACCATGGTCTGCGTGTCGTACACCCCGGCCAGGCGAAGCACGACGGTGGGGATGTGTCCACGATCCTCTCGCACCACCACCTCGGCGGCGGCTTTCGACTTCGGGTAGGCCCAGGCCGGTGCCAGCGGCTGCGACTCGTCGATGTGCTCGCCGGGGCGGCATGGCGCGTGCACGAGCATCGTGCTCGGGTACAGGAATTGGCCTACCTCGAAGCCCTGCAGCGCGTGCAGCAGGCGCCGGGTGCCATCGACGTTCACGGACTGGTACAGCGGGTTGTCCTCGCCGGTGAAATCGAAGTAGGCAGCCAAGTGCACGACGCTGGCGATGCGCGCGCCGTGGGTGTTGCGAAACGATTTCAATGCCGAGGCGACCGACTCATCCGAGCCGAGGTCCACCGCAAGGATCGGATATGAGCCCTCAGGTCCCTCCTCGCGCGCCTGGCGATCAAGTCCGACGATGCGATACCCGTCGGTCAATGCCGCCGCGACCGACCGGCCCAGGTTTCCCGCAGCACCGGTGACCAGGACGACCGGTCGGGCATACGCACCGGTCATGGCATCGACTTCATTGGTAGCCGATCCCCATCACGTAGTTGCGCAGCAGCGCCTCTTCGTGGTTGCCGGCTGCCAGCAGCGCCCGCAACCCGTCGCGGGCGTTCAGCACGCCCAACGGCTGTTTGTCAGCGCTCAGCAGCAGCACGTGGATGAGGCCACGCGTGTGCATCATCGCCAGCACGTCGGAGAGCAGGTCTTCCGGCGCGCAGGCCGTGAACTCGCGCGTCATCACGGCGCCTGCGCGGGTGGTAAAGAAGTCGGCCTGCCCCAGGCCCAGGCGCCGGACCAGCGTGGTCTCCGTGATGACGCCCAGCGCAGCACCGGCGGCATCGCACACGACCACGACGCTGATCTGGGCATCTGACAACAGGGCAGCCACTTCGACCAGCAGCGCGTCGGCAGCCACCGTCAGCAGCCGTGACCGGGCGATCGCTTCGATGCCTGACACCAACAAGGGGGCTACGGCGCGCGCCTCGGCGGCGGCCACCGGCGGGGTTTCGGGGATCGGGGCAGCGGGCTCGACCGGGGGTTGTGCATTCATGGCGTCAGGGCCGCTTCGAGCTGCGCCTTGTTCATCGCGGAGCGCCCCTTCAGCCCGCGCTGGCGGGCCTCGTTGCGAAGCTGCAGCAGGGTTCGGCCGCCTGGACCCTTGTGCGAGCGCAGGCCCCCGCGTCGGCCGGACGACATGTCGTTGATCGAGGAAGGGCTGGCCTCCGCGGACTCGCCGTGTTGCGCCCGCTCCTTGTTGACGACCCGTGCGGCAATCTCCTCGGCCAGTGGCCGGGGCTTGCCCTGGTCGAGCAGGCTGTCCTTGATGTGCACGTACTGGCGTTCACGCTTGGCGCTCCAGGCTTTCTGCGGCATGACGGATCCTTCGTGGTCGGTGGTGGATGCAGCAGAACGCAGTCGGCGGTGCTGCAAGTCGGGTGGACTTCAGGCTGCCTTCAGCGCGGCCCGTACCGCC
>JANOBL010001099.1:0-3275 GCA_031411635.1 Betaproteobacteria bacterium | reverse complement strand
CAGGCCAAAGGCCAGCGCCGCGGCGGTGGGCTCGTTGATGATGCGCTTGACATCCAGCCCGGCGATGCGGCCGGCGTCTTTCGTCGCCTGGCGCTGGCTGTCGTTGAAATAGGCCGGCACAGTGATCACCGCTTCGGTCACTTCCTCGCCCAGGTAGTCCTCGGCAGTCTTCTTCATCTTGCGCAGCACCTCGGCCGACACCTGCGGCGGCGCGATCTTCTTGCCACGCACCTCCACCCAGGCGTCGCCGTTGTCGGCGGCGGCAATGGTGTAGGGCATCAGGTTGATGTCCTTTTGCACCTCTTTCTCGGTGAACTTGCGGCCGATCAGTCGCTTCACCGCGTACAGCGTATTGCGCGGGTTGGTCACTGCCTGGCGTTTTGCCGAAGCGCCCACCAGCACCTCGCCGTCTTCCTGGTCGGCGATGATCGACGGCGTGGTGCGGGCACCCTCGCTGTTTTCGATCACCTTGGTGGTGTTGCCTTCCATGATCGCCACGCACGAGTTGGTGGTGCCGAGGTCGATGCCGATGATCTTGCCCATGGTGTGGTGCTCCTGAAACGGGATTGAATTGGGTCTGAGTTGCGGGCCGACCGGGCACTTTCAAGTGCGGCGTTTTGGCCAATGGGCCCGCAGATTGATTTAAATCATTTCGGTGCCGCCACGGTCACCAGCGCCGGCCGCAGCACGCGGTCATTGATCAGATAACCCTTTTGCAACACGGCCACCACGGTGTTGGCGTCTTGCGGGGATTCGGCTGACAGCGGCACCACGCTGATGGCCTGGTGCTGGTGCGGATCAAACTTGGTGCCGGCCGGTGGTGCAATCTGCAGCACCCTGTTGCGGTCCAGCGCGGCGCTTAGCTGGCGCAAGGTGGCATGCACGCCTTCCAGCATTTGTTCCACCTTGGCATCGGGCATCGCGATCGCGGCTTCCAGGCTGTCTTTGACCGGCAGCAGGCTTTCGGCAAACGATTCGATCGCGTATTTGCGCGCCTTGCTGATGTCTTCGTCGGCGCGGCGGCGGGTGTTTTCGGCCTCGGCCTTGGCCCGCAGGTAGGCGTCGGCCACCTCGGTGTGCCTGGCTTCCAGCTCGACCAGGCGCTGCTCGGCGCTGGGCGGGGTAGGTTCGGCAGGGGCGGCGCTGGGGTCAGCGGCCTGGGGCGCGGTGGGATCGGTATCCGGCGTCGTCATGTCGGTTGCTTTGCGGTTTTTTTTGAAGGGGTTGAACACGGGCAAACGGGCGGTTGCACGAGATATGGGGGTCCTATCCCGTGGTTCAAGAGAGGATATTTCGGCGCTGTTTGCACGCGCTGAGCGGTTTTCAGACGGTCGCGCCGCAGCAGCGTTCAGTCGTCGTCGATCGATGCGCTCCAGCGCTGCCAATCTCCCTGGCTGCGGGTGATCTCGCGCCGGTCGCGCTTGGTGGGCCGGCCTTGCTCGATGCTCAGCGCCGGCTCGGCGGCCAGGCGGCGGGCCTCGGCTTCGCGGCTGCGTTGGGTGATGCTGTCGGCGGTTTCGGCGTACAGCGCCTGCGCCACCGGTGCCGGGCCCCGGGTGGCGCTCAAACCCTGCACCACCAGCGTGCGCTGCACCGGGCCGTCGCGCAGCACCAGGGTGTCGCCCACCCGCACATCGCGCGATGGCTTGGCCGCCTGGCCGTTGACGCTGATGCGGCCTTTGTCGATCTGCGCCACCGCCAGTGCACGGGTCTTGTAAAAGCGTGCGGCCCACAGCCATTTGTCCAGCCGCATCGCGGCCGCGGCGGTGTTTTTGTCGGAATCCGGGCTGCGGCTCATGGCGCGGGATTGTCGGCGATGGCCAATCGCACGATGGCATCCAGGCCCAGCACCCGGCCGTGCAGCACGCGATTTTCCAGCGTCAGCTTGCCGCCCAGCGACGCCACGATCTCGTGGCAGATGGCCAGCCCCAAGCCGGCGCCGCCCGGGCTGCTGCTGACCGAAAACGGCCGCATCAAATGCGGGCGCAGTGCCTCGTCCACACCGGGGCCGCCGTCGGCAATCGTCAGCGTGGCATGTTGGCTGTCGCTGACCAGCCGCACCACCAGCGCAGCGCCCGGCGGTGACTGCTTGATGGCGTTGTGCAGCAGGTTGCGCACCAGCTCACGCAGCGCCCAGGCATGGCCGCGCACCGGGGTGGGCGCGATGTCCAGCTCAAAGTCCAGCGCCAGTTTGGCCACCAGCGGCGCCAGGTCCAGCGCCACATCACGCACCGCCTCGGCCCAGTCCTGCGGCGCGGCGTCGCCTTGCTGGCGAAGCTGCTCCACCTTGGCCAGCGCCAGCATCTGGTTCGCCAGCCGGGTGGCACCGTCCACCGTTAGGCCGATCTCGTGCAGGGCCTGGGCCGGCGGCAGGTCGTCACGCTGGGCCGATTGCACCTGCGTCTTCAGCACCGCCAGCGGTGTGCGCAACTGGTGCGAGGCATCACGCACAAAGCGCTTCTGGTGTGCCAGCAGCCGGGCCTGGCGCGCCATCGCATCGTTGGTGGCGTTGATCAGCGGCATCAGCTCCAACGGGGCCTGCGGTGCGGCGATCGGCGACAAGTCATCCGGATCGCGTGCCAGGATCGCTTCGCTCAAATCCCGCACCGGCTGGGTGGCACGCTGCACCACCAGCCACACCACCACCGCGATCACGCCCAGCAGGCTGGCCTGGCGCCACAGCGTATCGGCCAGCACCTGGCGCGCCAGGGTTTGGCGCAGCTCCAGCGTCTCGGCCACCTGGATCGTGGCCATGCCTTGCCCGGCCAGGCCGGCTACCGGCTGCAGCAGCACGGCCACCCGCACCGGCTGGCCGTGGTACTGGTCGTCGTAAAAATCCACCAGTGCGGCGTAAATGCCGCGGTCCGGCAGCTTGCCGTGCCAGGCCGGCAAATCCTCGAAGCCCGACACCATCTCGCCCTGGAAGCCGCTCACCTTGTAGTAGATGCGGCTGCGGTTGTCGGCCTCAAAGGCCTCCAGCGCCGAGTACGGCACGCTGGCCAGCAGGCGCGGCGCGGCCTTGTCGCCGGCCACGTCCAGCAGCTCGCCGATCGCCTTGGCCGATGCCAGCAAGGTGCGGTCGTAGGCGGTGTCGGCCGCGCGCAAGGCCTGCCGGTACAGGCTGACGGTGTTGATCGCCACCAGCGCCCCTACCGGCAGCAGGATGCCCAGCAGCAGCCGGCTGCGCATCGACAGCGCTTGCAGCCTGATGTTCAGGCCCATCTCAATTGCTCATGATTTGCTCGCGCTGGCCTGCGAAGCTCCGAGCGTCGCGG
>JANOBL010001098.1:0-1972 GCA_031411635.1 Betaproteobacteria bacterium | reverse complement strand
CACGCCTGATCGCCAAGGATCTGGGCGGGCTGAACGGCTTCGAGGTCGGCCCCGACGGCATGATCTACGGCCCGCTGTGGTTCAAGCGCAGCGTGGCGCGGGTGGATCCGAAGGACGGCTCGGTCAGCGTGATCAGCGCCAGCTTCGACACCCCCGCCGCCGCCAACCTGGACGGCAAGGGCAATGTGTGGGTGGTGGACACCGCCACCGGTGAGCTGAGCAAGGTGGCGCTGGACAGCGGCGCCCGCCAGGTGGTGGCCACCTTGTCCAGCGCACTGGACAACCTGGCCATCGCGCCCGACGGCACCATCTATGTGTCGAACATGGCCGACAACGGCATCCAGGCCGTCAACCCGACTACCGGCGCGGTGACCAGCCTGACACGCGGCAAGCTGGCCGTGCCGGCGGGCCTGAAGGTGGACGGCAACAGCCTGTGGGTGGCCGATGTGTTTGCCTTGCGCCACATCGACCTGGCCAGCGGCGCGGTGCAGGACGTGAAGCGCATGCACGCCGCCGACGGCGACATGGAATACCCGTTTGCGCTGGGCCTGTCCAGCCAAGGCATCGCGCTGGCCTCGTGGTTCACCGGCACGGTGCAGCTTGTCAACCGCGCCACCCGCAAGACCGAGACGATGTTGCACGGCTTCAAGGCGCCTTACGACGCATTGCCGCTGGAAGACGGTGCGCTGTTGGTGGCCGAGCTGGCCACCGGCGGCATCCTGCACCTCAGCGGCCCGGGTTATGACGCCCGCAGGGTGCTGGCATCCGGCCTGGCCGGGCCGGTGCAAATGGCCCTGGGGCCGGACAAGGCGCTTTACGTGACCGAGGCGGCCGGCAATGTGCAGCGCATCAACCTGGCCGATGGCGCCAAAACCCAGGTGGCCAGCGGCCTGGCGCTGCCCGAAGGCCTGGCCTTCACGCCCTGGGGCACCTTGGTGGTGGCCGAAGCCGCAGCCGGCCGGCTGACCGAGCTGGACCTGGCCAACAACCAGCGCCGCACGGTGGCCGAGCAGTTGCCGATCGGCCTGTCCGCCGGCCCCGGCATGCCGCCGCCCTATGTGGTGACCGGCGTCACGGTGGGGGCGGATGGCACGGTGTACTTCAGCGCCAACCGCAACAACGCGGTGTACCGCATCGCGCCGCAGCGCTGAGATTTGTCCTGGAGGCTGCCCGGCCCCAGCAGCCCCAGCGGGTGGGCCAGGCGTTGGGCTGGTCTGGCGTCATGATTTACAATTTGGAAGTTAAATTCCCGATCTGTAAATTATGATCCTCCGTCAAGCCTCTACCGTCCTCCAGCAACTGGCCAAAGGCTATCCCATCCTGGCCATCACGGGGCCGCGCCAGTCTGGCAAAACCACGCTGGCAAAAGCTTGCTTTCCGGCCCTGCCGTACGTGTCGATGGAAGACCCCGACACCCGGGCGTTTGCCGACGAAGACCCTCGCGGTTTTTTGTCCCGCTATCCGGCGGGTGCCATCCTGGACGAGGCGCAGCGCTGCCCGGCGCTGTTTTCGTACCTGCAAACCCGTGTTGATGCCGACCAACGCATGGGCCAGTTTGTGCTGACCGGATCCCAGCAATTCGGGCTGCTGTCCAACATCACCCAGACTTTGGCCGGCCGGGTCGGGCTGGTGCAGTTGCTGCCTTTTTCGCTGCAAGAGTTGCAACAAGCCGGTGCAGCGCCGGCCAGCCTGGACGACTTGCTCTGGTGCGGCCTGTACCCGCCTGTCCATGATCGCAACTTGGCGCCAGAACATTGGTTTGGCAACTACGTGATGACCTATGTTGAACGTGATGTGCGGCAGCTCATCGAGGTGCAAAACCTCAGCCTGTTTCAGCGCTTTTTAAAAATGTGCGCCGCACGCTGCGGGCAGTTGCTCAACCTTTCCAGCCTGGCGGCGGACTGCGGTGTCTCGCACAAGACGATTGCCGCCTGGCTGTCGGTGCTGCAAGCCGGCTACGTGGTGTTTTTGC
>JANOBL010001097.1:0-5024 GCA_031411635.1 Betaproteobacteria bacterium | reverse complement strand
CGCCAGGGCTGCGGCGCTGGTGGCCGCGGCCCTGGCGGCCAGCCCGGCAGCCGCAGCCGAGATCGACGGTGCCGCGCTCTCGGCCTGGTGGGGCCTGCCCTTCGCCGGCATGCTGCTGTCGATTGCGCTGCTGCCGCTGCTGCTGCCGCAGTTCTGGCACCACCATTTCGGCAAGGTGGCGGCCGGTTGGTCGCTGGCCATGCTGCTGCCGTTTGCCGCACTGTTTGGCGCCGGGCCGGCGCTGCAGGCCTTGGTGCACACCGTGCTGGCCGAGTACATCCCGTTCATCGTGCTGCTGGTGGCGCTGTTCACCGTGTCGGGCGGCATTTATGTGCGCGGCAACTTGCATGGCAGCCCGGCGCTCAACACCGGCGTGCTGGCGCTGGGGGCGGTATTGGCCAGCGTGATGGGCACCACCGGCGCGTCGATGCTGCTGATCCGCCCGCTGATCCGCGCCAACGACAACCGCCGGCACACGGTGCATGTGTTTGTGTTTTTCATCTTCATCGTCAGCAACGTCGGTGGCTCGCTGACGCCGCTGGGCGATCCACCGCTGTTCCTGGGTTTTTTGAAAGGCGTCAACTTTTTCTGGACTGCGCTGCACCTGTGGCCCGAGACGCTGTTTGTGACCGGCGCCTTGCTGCTGCTGTTTTTTGTGATTGACAGCCACTGGCACCGCCGCGAAGACCTGCTGCCGCGTGATCCCACCCCCGACACCCCAAGCGCCGGGCTGGACGGCGGCATCAACCTGTTGCCGTTGGCGGCGGTGATCGTGCTGGTGCTGATCAGCGGCACCTGGAAGCCCGGTGTGGTGTTCCACCTGGCCGGCACCGCGTTGGAACTGCAGAACCTGGTGCGCGACATCCTGCTGGTGGCAGTGACTGCGCTGTCGCTGTGGATCACACCACGCAGCGTGCGCCAGGCCAACCAGTTTGGCTGGGGGCCGATGCAGGAGGTGGCCAAGCTGTTCATCGGCATCTTCATCACGATGCTGCCGGTGCTGGTGATGCTCAAGGCCGGGGTGGACGGGCCGTTTGCGGCGGTGGCGCGCGCTGTCACCGGGCCCGACGGCCAGCCGCTACCCTGGGCCTACTTCTGGTTTTCCGGCCTGCTGTCGTCGTTTCTGGACAACGCACCCACCTACCTGGTGTTCTTCAACCTGGCGGGTGGTGACCCGGCCATCTTGATGGGCCCGCTGGCCACCACGCTGGCTGCGATCTCGGCCGGCTCGGTGTTCATGGGTGCCAACAGCTACATCGGCAATGCGCCCAACTTCATGGTCAAGGCCATTGTTGAAGACCGGGGCCAGTGCATGCCCAGCTTTTTTGGCTACATGGCCTGGTCCACCGGCATCTTGCTGCCGCTGTTTTTGTTGGTTACTTTGATCTGGATGCGCTGACACCATGACGACTGTTGCCCAACCCCGTGTGCTGGTGGCTATCCCGGTTTTTGACCAGGTGCTGGCCGGTCTGGCTGAACATCTTGAAGTGGATGCGCCTTGCGGCACCGATCAGCCCATTGCATGGACGCCCGAGGTCTTGGCCGCACGGTTGCAGGGCTGCCGTGGCATTTTTGTGGCGGGCACGCCGGCCGTCGATGCCGCCTTGCTGGCCGCCTGCCCGCAGTTGCGCGCGGTCTGCAGCATGGCGGTGGGCTACAACAACATCGATCTGGCGGCTTGCACGGCAAGCGGCGTGCTGGTCAGCAACGCGCCCGATGTGCTGACCGAGACCACCGCAGACTTTGGCTTTGCGCTGATGATGGCCACAGCCCGCCGCATCACCGAGAGCGAGCACTTTTTGCGCGCCGGCCGCTGGACCCATTGGTCCTACGATTTGTTTGCCGGTGCCGATGTGCACGGCGCCACCTTGGGTGTGCTGGGCATGGGGCGCATTGGGCAGGCCATCGCGCGGCGCGGCGCCTTGGGTTTTGGCATGCCGGTGATCTACCACAACCGCAGCCGGCTGGATGCAGCGATCGAGCAGCAGCTTGGCGCGCGCTGGGTCGACAAGGCCGACCTGCTGCGCCAAGCCGACCACCTGGTGATCGTGGTGCCGTACAGCGCGGCCTCGCACCACTTGGTGGGGGCGGCCGAGCTGGCGCTGATGAAGCCCACGGCCACGCTGACCAACATCGCCCGCGGCGGTGTGGTGGACGACGCTGCGCTGGCCGACGCGCTGCGTGAGCGGCGCATTGCCACTGCCGGGCTGGATGTGTTTGAAGGCGAGCCGGTGGTGCACCCCGCACTGCTGGCGCTGCCCAATGTGGTGCTGACACCGCACATCGCCAGCGCCAGCCAACGCACGCGCCGGGCGATGGCCGATCTGGCGGCGCGCAACCTGGTGGCGGCTTTGGGTTGCGGGCCCGAGGCCGACCGGCCGCCCACGGCGCTGAACCCGCAGGTGTTGACCGCCTCTATTTGACGCTGGATCAGCCTGCCGCGCTGGCCGCAGCGGGGCCTTGCGGCACCTGCGGCATGCCCCACCACAGCCACAGCGCGGTGCCCAGCAACAGCGCGGCCGCCAGCGCCGAGCTGATATCGATCGCCGCCCACGGCCCCCACTGCACACCGGCCAGCCCACGCACCAGCAACGGCCCCGCGATCTGGCCCAGCGCAAACGCCGCCGTCATGCGGCCCAGCAGCGGCGCCGGCTGCTGCGGCACCAGCGAGCGTGCAAGCTGCATCGCGATCACCGTGGCCAGCACAAACGTGCCACCCACCAGCAGCGCCGCCAACGCTATGGCCCAGGCCGAGCGGCTGAGCAGCGGCAAGGCCACGCCGACGGCCATTGCCAACTGGCAAACGCTCCAGGCGCGCAGCGGGTGCCAAGCGGCCAAACCACGCAGCGACAACACGGTGGACAACATCGCCGCCAGCCCGAACACCGGCCAGACCAGGCCAAAGCTGCGCGGATCGTCCAGCAGTGCGCGCGCCATCGCCGGCAGGAAAGTGGCGGGCAGGATGTAGCCAAAGCCGAAGCTGGCGTAGCAGATCACCAGTGGCCAACTGCCCGGTGGCAGCGCTGACGCAAGCTGGGGCAGGGCCGCTTGCGCCGGCGCGGCGTTGTTCGCAGCGTTGTTGGGTGCGTTGTTGGGTGCGTTGTTGGATGGATCGGCCAAGTCAGCCCGCCGCAGCAGCCCTATCACCAACACGGCCAACACCAGCGCTGCCGCACCCAACTGCCACCACAGCGTGCGCGCCGGCAGCGCACCGGCCCCCCAGGCCATCAGCCCGGCCAGCATGATGCCGGCACCCACACCGGTGAACACCAGCCCGCCCAGCCCGCCCTGGCCGCGCTGCGCCAGCAGGCTGAGGCTCCAACTGCTGATGCCCACCAGGGCCCAGGCGCTGCAAATGCCGGCGCCAAAGCGCAGCAGGCTCCACAGCGGCAGGCCTTGGGCCAGGCCGGTGGCGGCGGTGAACAGCGCGATGGCCGGCAGGCAGGCCCGCACCAGGCGCAAGGGCCGCGCCGCCAGCCGGCCGGCGCTCAAGGCGCCGATCAGATAACCCAGGTAGTTGGCCGCCGCCAGCTCGGCGCCGCCGGCCGCGTCAAGCTGGCCGTCGCGCATCATCATCGGCAGCAGCGGGGTGAAGGCAAAACGGCCAATGCCCATTGCCACCGCCAGCGTCATCGCACCGGCCAGCACCACGGCCCAGGTGGGCGGAACAGGCTGGGGCGTGTGGCGGTGCATCGCCCGATCATGCCGTGCTGGCCGGGCCTGTCAGTCTCATCGGCGCCATCGCCAGCGCCAGCGCCAGCGCCAGCGCTGCACGGCGCTTGACCCGTTTTGAAGCAGTGCAGGCACCCCACACACGGGTTTTTCCTCTCGGTGGCGCCGGCCGCGCCCGCCACCATCCGGGGCAGCTTGCGCCAGCGTCGCGCTTAGCGCCCATCCCCGAGGAGTCCTGCATGAGCACCCGTTTCAAGATCAATGGCAAGGCTGTCGAAGTCAAGGCCGAACCCGACACCCCGCTGCTGTGGGTGATCCGCGATGAAATCGGCCTGACCGGCACCAAGTTTGGCTGCGGCGCGCAACTTTGCGGCGCCTGCACCGTGCACCTGGACGGCCAGCCGATCCGCTCTTGCGGCACGCCGATCTCGGCAGTGGCCGGTAAATCGGTGGCCACCATCGAAAGCCTGTCGCGCAACAACAGCCACCCGCTGCAAAAAGCCTGGATCGCGCACGACGTGCCGCAATGCGGTTATTGCCAGAGCGGCCAGTTGATGAGCGCGGCCGCGCTGCTGGCCAAAAACAAAAAGCCCAGCGACAACGAGATCGACCAGGCGATGAGCGGCAACCTGTGCCGCTGCGGCACTTATGTGCGGGTGCGTGCGGCGATCAAGACCGCTGCGGCCGAGATCCGCGGCGCCAAGGCTTGAGGAGCCCACCATGACCGACACCACAACCGTTGAATCATCTGCCGCGGCAGTCTCGCGCCGCGGCTTCATGCAAGGCTCGGCCGCTGTCACCGGCGGCTTGATGGTGGGCGTCAGCCTGCCGCTGGCCGGCCCGGCCCAGGCGGCCGGCACCTTGCACACGCCCAATGCCTGGGTGCACATCGCCGACGACAACACCATCACCTTGATCTCGGCCCGCGCCGAGATGGGGCAGGGCGTGTACACCTCGATGCCGATGCTGATCGCCGAGGAACTGAACGTCGACATCAAGAAGGTCAAGGTGGCGTTTGCGCCCCCGGGCAAGGTCTATGGCAACGCGCTGCTCTTCGGCCTGATGTTGACCGGCGGCTCCACCTCGGTCCGCGAGGGCTGGGAAAAGCTGCGCATTGCCGGCGCCCAGGTGCGCGAGATGCTGGTGGCCGCTGCCGCCGCGCGCTGGAACCTGCCCGCGTCCGAGCTGAAGGCCGACAACGGCCGCGTCACCGGTCCGGGCGGCAAGGTGGCCACTTACGGCCAGCTTGCCGAGGCCGCGTCCAAGCTGACCGCGCCCGAGAAAGTGGCGCTCAAGGATCCCAGCCAGTTCCGCATCGTCGGCAAGCGCACCACCCGGCTGGATACACCGGC
>JANOBL010001096.1:0-4442 GCA_031411635.1 Betaproteobacteria bacterium | reverse complement strand
CTGCATCTTGTCCAAGGTGCCACCCGTATGGCCCAGGCCCCTGCCCGAGACCATCGGCACCACGCCGCCACAGGCCGCCACGATGGGCGCCAGCACCAGGCTGACCTTGTCGCCGACACCGCCGGTGGAGTGTTTGTCCAGCACCGGGCCATGCAGGCCGGCGTCGCCCCACTGCTGCACCGCACCCGAGTGCGTCATCGCGCGTGTCAAAGCCACGCACTCGGCGCGGTCCATGCCGTTCAGCAGGATGGCCATCGCCAGCGCGGCCACCTGGCCTTCGCTCCAGGATTCGTCGACCAGGCCGCGCACAAAGGCCTGGATCTGCGGCTCGCTCAAGGCCTGGCGGTCGCGCTTGGCGCGGATGATCTCGGCCGGCAGCATGGCGTTTGTCAGTAGCTGCCCGGCTTGCCGGTGGTCCCAGCACCCTGACCGGTCAGCACGGCTTCGATATCGCCCAGCAAGCCACTGGCGCCAAAGCGCAAGCGGGCGGGGGTGAGCGCCGCCTCACCCAGGATCTGCCGCACCAGCGCGATGTAGACCGCCGCATCGGCCACCGTGCGGATGCCACCCGAGGCCTTGAAGCCCACCGCCGCGCCGCGTGGGTGATGGCAAATAGCCTGCAGCATCACGCGGGCCGCGTCTGGCGTGGCGCCAGTGCCGGTCTTGCCGGTGCTGGTCTTCAGAAAATCGACACCCCCGTCCAAGCCGATCTGGCTGGCTTGATGGATCAGTGCCGGTGTGGCCAGGTCACCCGATTCCAGGATCAGCTTCAGCGTACGGCCGACGCAGGCGCTGCGCACCGCCTGCACCAGGGCAACGGCGCTGGCGGCATCGCCTTGCTGCAATGCGCGCCAGGGCAGCACCAGGTCCACCTCGTCAGCGCCGGCCTCGACGATGGCGCGGGTATCGGCCAGCGCATGTGCAAGGTCAGTGCCGCCAGCAGGGAAATTGGCCACCGCTGCCACCCGCACGCCGGCCGGCAGGGCCGATTTGGCCTGGGCCACAAAGCGTGGCCAGACACACAGCGCAGCCGGCGGGCCGGCGGGGCCTCGGGCGCGGGCACACAGTGCGCCGATGGCGGTGGCATCGTCAGCGTCGTTCAGGCTGGTCAGGTCCAGGCAGGCCAGGGCCAGTTTGGCATTGGTGGTGGAGGTATTGCTCATTGTTTCAGCCGAGCTGCAGTTTGCCGCGATGCAAAATTAAAACCACAGATCAGAAACGCAGCGGCCGTCGCGGGGCAGATCTTCAAATTTATCCAGGCCATCAAAATGATCGATTGACAAATGACCGATTTCATTCGGCTCGGCCAGCCGCACGTTCACGGCGATGCGCCGGCGGCCCTTATCGTCAAGCTGTTGCGACCGCCAAAAGGCGACACAGCCACATGCCGGGCAGAAGTGAAAAGATATGGCTTTCCCCCGGATGTAAGGCCTGGTGCTGCCGGCAACCCGGATGCCTTCATCTTCAAAATCGTAGGCCCACAGCACCCCGTATCGCCGGCATACAGTGCAATTGCAGGCGGTGATGGATTCGGGCATGCCATCAAATTGCCACGAGACTGCCCCGCAATGGCATTTGCCTTTTAGCATTTTCTTCCTCGGTGGGTTGGTCGGGTTTCAGGGTTATTTGGGGGTTGCCTGGCGCTTGGCGCCACCGGCGGATGCCTTGTGCTTGCCCGCCTGCGAGATGGCACCCGCCGGATTGCGTGCCATGGTCTTGATATTCTCAACTTTTCTAAAGCGCAGCGCAGACCAGTCTTCATCAACCGCAACCATTTGCACGGGTTCAAAGCCGCCCGCGCCCAGCACATGCCAACCCGAGTCTCGATTGAACTCGCACCGGTACTTCTTGGGTATGTATTCACGGGGTAGCCATCCCGCCAGCAAGGAGGGTCTTGTTGACCGCCCACGACCTGGACGAGGCCATTGTGATGAGCGACCCTTCAACGTCTACCAGGGTGTCAAAGAGGTCAGCCCGGTGCTACTGGCCAATGCCCGCATGCTGGGTGCATCTCCCGGGCAGCTTCTGCGCCATGTTGAGAAGCTTTGAGGCTGACCGGTTGGCGCAGGCCTTCAGCCAGACCTGGCCGGCGCAAACTGCCCACTCAGCGCATCCAGCAACTGCATCAGATCGGCTTGCAGGCGCTCAAAGCCGGCATGGCGGGCCAACGTGGCGGCGTCCATGTACAGCCGCTTGTTCACCTCCAACTGCAGGCTGTGCCGGCCGGCCGCCGGATCGGCAAACGCCCGCACCAGTTCAACACCCTTGAACGGATCGTTCACCGCCACGCTGTAGCCCAGGCCGGCCAGGGTGTCTTGCACAAACGCGGTGAACGCGGGCGCGCATGTGGTGCCATCGCGGTCGCCCAGCACCATGTCGGCCCTGGCCCTGCCGGCACCGCCTTCGCCCATCACGCCGCTGACCGGGTTCATCGAATGGCAGTTCAGGTGGTAGACCACGCCATGCGCCTGGTGCGCCGCATCCAGCAGGCCGCGCAATGCTGCGTGGTAGGGCTGGTGGTAGCGCTGGATGCGGCCGCGCAACTCGGCCACGCCCAGGCGCCGGTCGTAGATGGCCCGGCCATCGTCCAGCGTGCGCCAGACCAGGGCTTTGCCGATCGCGGCCTTGCCGCTGGGTTGGTGGCCGTCGGGCCCATCAAGCGGCCAGACGCCACCTTCCACCAGGTCCAGATCGATGTCGCCGGCATGGCGATTGGGGTCGATGTAGGTGCGTGGAAACTGCGCCGCCAGTAGCGGGATGCCACGCTGGGCGGCGGGCAGCCACAACTCGTCGATGAAGCAATCCTCGCCGTCGCGCAGCGCCGCCTGGTCCAGGATGCTGCCAAAGTCGGCCGGAAATTGGTGGCCTGAATGGGGTGAATCCAGCACCACCGGCTGCAGCGCAACCATTGGGCCGTGGATCAGCAGCGGTGAGGTGACCATGGGCGATCGTTGGCCTGGGTTCGGGAAATGGCGTTGGGCCGGCATAGTGCCTACCCGCATTGGCGCTGGCCCGCTTATCGCTAGTATCGCGGCACAGTCCAGCCGCCACGCTGATCGTCAAGCCCTCAAGCAGGAGCCCCACCATGCAAGAAGAACGTCAACTGCGCGCCTTGATCGCCGAGGTGCGCAATGGCACGCTGCCACGCCGTGGCTTCATCGAGCGCCTGGTGGGCCTGGGCCTGACGGCCCCGATGGCGGCCATGCTGCTGATGCACTCTGGCCTGGCCAATGCCCAGACCATCCCCTACAAGCCCACCAAGCGCGGGGGTGGTGGCACGCTGAAGATCCTGTACTGGCAGGCTGCCGTGCACCTGAACCCACACTATGCCGGTGGCACCAAAGACCAGGACGCCAGCCGCATCTTCTACGAGCCACTGGCCGGCTGGGACAGTGAAGGCAACCTGATCCCGCAGCTTGCGGCCGAGATCCCGACCCGCGCCAATGGCGGCCTGTCCGCCGATGGCAAGAGCGTGACCTGGAAGTTGAAGCGCGGCGTCACCTGGCACGACGGCAAGCCCTTCACCGCCGACGACGTGGTGTTTTCCGCCGCCTATGCCGGTGATCCGGCGGCGTCCATGGTCACCGTGGCCACCTACAAGGACATCAAGGTCAGCAAGATCGATTCGCACACTGTGCGCATCGACTACCCCAGGGCCACGCCGTTCTGGGCCGAGGCCATGGTGGGCATCACCGGGCTGATCCTGCCCAAGCATGTTTTTGAGCCTTTCATGGGCGCCAAGTCGCGCGACAACCCGGCCAACACCAAGCCGGTGGGCACCGGGCCGTACAAGATCGTCGACTTCAAACCCGGCGATGCGCTGCGGGCTGAGGCCTATGCCGGCTACCACATCCCCAACCAGCCCTTCTTCGACGCGCTGGAGGTCAAGGGCGGCGGCGATGCCACCAGCGCGGCCCGGGCGGTGCTGCAGACCACCGAGTACGACGTGGGCTGGAACCTGGCGGTGGAGGACGAGATCCTCAAGCGCCTGGAAGCCGCCGGCAAGGGCACGATGGAGTTCAAGGCCGGCAGCGACATCGAGTTCGTGTCGCTCAATGTCACCGATCCCTGGAACGAGGTTGACGGCGAGCGCGCCAGCGCCAAGAGCAAGCACCCCGCCTTCAGCGACAAGCTGGTGCGCGACGCGATGAACCTGCTGATCGACCGCAAGGGCATCCAGGAGGTCATCTACGGCCGCGGCGCGATTGCCACCAGCAACTTCCTGAACAACCCGCCGCGCTACCGCAGTACCAACACCAAGTCCGAGTTCAACATCGACAAGGCCATCGCGCTGCTCGAAGGCGCGGGCGGGAAGAAGGGCGCCGACGGCATCCGTGCCAAGGGCAATGTCAAGCTGAAGTTCGTGTTCCAGACCTCGGTCAGCGGCCCGCGCCAGAAGTGCAGGCCATCATCAAGGACGCCTGCACCAAGGCCGGTGTCGA
>JANOBL010001095.1:0-2681 GCA_031411635.1 Betaproteobacteria bacterium | reverse complement strand
ACCACCGCCGGCGGCAACATCGAGGCTGCCGCGCGCGGCAACTTTGCGGTCAACCAGTCGCGGGTGTTCACCCTGGCCCAGGGCGATTTGCTGCTGTGGAGCAGCGACGGCAACATCGACGCCGGCAAGGGTGCACGCACGGTGGCCGGTGCACCGCCGCCGGTCTACTCGATCGACGGCAACGGCAACGTGGTGGTCGATACCTCGGGCTCGTTTTCGGGCAGCGGCATTGCGGTGCTGGATGCCGCCAGCATCTTCGACCTGTACGCGCCCAAGGGCGAGATCAGCGCCGGCGAGGCCGGCATCAAGCCGCGCGGCATCGTTTACCTGGGCACGCAAAACTTCATCGGCCAGGTTGAAGGCAGTGGCAACGTCATCGGCGCACCGCCTCCGCCGCCACCGGCCGGTGCCACCGCTGCCCTGGCCAACGTGGCCCAGGGCAGCGCCGCTGCAAGCCCCAGCGCCGCGCCGCGTGACAGCGACGACGAGCGAAATCCGCGCAAGCGTCGGCGCAATCTGCTGCTGGAGTTCCTGGGCTTCGGCGCGGCCGAATAAACCTCTTCACACGCCCGCCGCCCTCCCCGCCACACCACTGAATCAACGATGACCCCTGCCCTGAAACTGCCCACCACGCTGCGCAAGGCGCTGCTGGCGCTGGCCGCCGCCGCCCTGCCCTTGCTGTCCCACGCCTGGTGGAACGAAGACTGGGCCCAGCGCACCCGCTACGGCCTGGATACCACCGACAAGGGCCAGCCGATTGCCGAGGCAGCGGCCGGCGCGGCGCTGGCAATCCGGCTGCACAGCGGCAATTTCGATTTTCTGGCCGCCAGGGAAGACGGCAGCGATCTGCGGGTGCTGGCGGCCGACGACAAGACCGTGCTGGCGCACAGCGTGGAGCGCTTCGACCCCGCCAACGAGCTGGCCGTGCTGTGGGTGAGCTTGCCCAACCTGGCGCCCGGCAGCGACAAGAACGCGGTCTTCGTCTACAGCGGCAACGCCAACGCGCCGCTGCTGCCGGCGGCCGCCGCTGCCGGCGATGCGGCGCTGAAGCTGGCGGTGCGCTTTGACGACAAGGAGGCACGCGGCACCGATCTGGTGGCCGGCCTGAAGAGCACCGGGCCACTGGCGCCCGAGGCCAATGCGCTGCTGGCCGGCGATGCGCGGCTGACCGGCAGCGCGCTGGTCTGGCCGACCAGCGATACGCTGAAGATCGCTGCCAATGCACCGGCCACCTTGTCGCTGTGGCTGCGGGCGGATGACGTGGCGCGCGGCACGCTGCTGGCCTGGGGGCCGGTGACACTGGCGGTGCAAGCCGGCCAACTCAGCGCCAAGGTCGGTGCGGTCAGCTTGACCGGCGGCACGCTGGCCACCACCACCTGGACCCATGTGGCGCTGGTGCTGGAAGGCGCCAAGGCCAGGCTGCATGTCAATGGCATCCAGGTCGCCCAGGGCGTGGCCGCCACGCCCGAGTTGGCCGGTGAACTGCGCGTCGGCGCCGACCTGCGCGGCGCGATCGACGAGTTGCAGATCGCCGGCAGCGCACGCAGCGCGGCCTGGTTGATGCTGGTGGCCGCATCCCAGGGCAGCGACGGCAAACTGGTCAAGGCCTTGAAGGAAAGCAGTGCCGAAGCCGACGGCGGCGGCCAGCATGGCTACCTGGGCATCCTGGTCAAGAACCTCACCATCGATGCCTGGGTGGTGATCGTGATCCTGGGCTTGATGTTCTTGCTGGCGCTGTGGGTGATGGTGAGCAAGCTGCGCTACATCGGCCGCGCCGACCGCGACAACCGCCGCTTTCTGGGCCGTTTCCGCCAGGCCACAACCGGGTTGCTGGCGCTGGACCAGGGCGGCAAACACCCGCATTCATCGCTGTTCCGGCTGTATGCCGCCGGCCAGCGCGAGCTGAGCAAGCGCAGCATCGGCACGCCGGGCGCCGCGCCGCTGTCGGCCGCCTCGCTGAACGCGGTGAAGGCCTCGGTGGACGCCGATCTGGTGCGCGAATCGCACAAGCTCAACGCCCAGATGGTGTGGCTGACGATTGCGATCTCGGGTGGCCCGTTCCTGGGCCTGCTGGGCACGGTGGTAGGCGTGATGATCACCTTTGCGGCGATCGCCGCCGCGGGCGATGTCAACGTCAACGCCATCGCCCCGGGCATCGCCGCCGCGCTGCTGGCCACGGTGGCCGGGCTGGCGGTGGCGATCCCGGCGCTGTTTGGCTACAACTACCTGGCCTCGCGCATCAAGAACATCTCGGCCGACATGCAGATCTTCGTCGACGAGTTCATCACCCGCGTGGCTGAAGAGTTTGGAGCCCGGTGACATGAACAGCCAACCCGAATCAGACGCAGGCGGGCCGAGCGCCGGGCCGCTCCCAAGCCGGCCCGCATCCCCGCGGGGGATCGGCCGACGTACTCGTCGGCCGAGGGGCTGACATGTCCGCGGACATCAAGGCCGACAACCAGCCCTACGACGACATCAACGTCACGCCGATGCTGGACCTGGCCTATGTGCTGCTGGTGGTGTTCATCATCCTCACCACCGCATCGGTGCAGGGCGTGAAGGTGGACTCGCCCAACACCCGCGCGGCCGAGAACCTGGCGCGGCCGCAGACCCGCGCAATCACCATCACCGCCGACGGCGCAATCTACCTCGGTGCCTACCCGGTGACGATGGCCCAACTG
>JANOBL010001094.1:0-1600 GCA_031411635.1 Betaproteobacteria bacterium | reverse complement strand
AGCAAGCCCAACAAGTTCACCAGCAGCAAAAATTTTGCGACACCCAACTACCTGCCCAATGGCAAGCAGCCCGAAACCACGCCCGAGACGATATCGGTGCGGGCCTACTTTGAGCCGATTGGCGCCGGCGGGGTGCGGCAGTTGATCGGCACGGCGTCCACCACGGTGACCTTCAAAAAAGCCTTCAGCCTGCGCATCACGCCACCGGCGATGGATTTGCCGGTGGACGAGGTGCTGAGCCTGGTGACATCGGTGGTGGAGCCACTGCCCAAGACCGCCAGCGTGCGTTACGAGTGGAAGCTGCGCTCCGGCGCAGGCGACCTGAACATCTCTGGCGCCGACATCGATACCGCGCACGCCAAGGTGGAGTATCTGGCGCCCAGCAGCGAGACGGTGGCGGTGGTGGAGGTGGTGGCGGTGATCACCGTCGATCCGGCCTTGCCGCCCACCCGCACCGACCCGGTCACGTCCACACTGAGTGTCAAAAAGGGCTTGCGCCAGATCGTGATGGAGGTCAACGGCGGCGTCTTCGGCTGCACCGACCCCAAGGCCTGCGGCGTCAGCGAGTACACCGCGTTCATCGTGCCCCGACTGGCCAAGGCCACCGGCTACAAGGCGGTGCTGAGCGGTTATGCCTTTGCCGGCTGCAACCGCACGGTCAGTTGGAGCACAGTGAAAGCCGATGGCGGCCAATGCGATTTCCCGGTCACCTACCACCCACACAGCTCGGCCGGCGCCACCAACTTGTGGGCGGTGTGGATAGGTTTTGGCGGTGCGTTCAGCGGCAAGTGCGTGGTGACGATCACGCTGGCGGCTTAGCGGTCATGGGCCTGCGCTTGTAGGCCCACTCAGGTGCGGAACTCTGCAATGTCCGGCGCCGATCCCCACAGGCAGAACGAGCTGTCGGTGCGTGGAAACCGGCGCGGCTGGTACAGCAGCTCGCGGGCATGGCGGTTGGCGGCTGCCAGATCGCAGGTGCCGACGCGGACGTAGCGGATGTCGTGCAGCTTGATCACGGGTTGGCTCCGGTGGGGTGTTGCAGCGCGGGGGTTGGGCCGGGCGCGGCGCCATCGCTGTCGCCATCGTTATCGCTGTCCGTATCCAGCAGCGTTTCCAGGCATTGCTCGGTCACGCCGTAATGGGCTTTGAGCGCCGCCACCTGGGCCCGCAGCGCGGCACGCTGGCTGGCCGGCAGCGGTGCGCTGCGGCGCACCGCCAGCACCATCTTGTTCTTGCCGGTGTGCTCGGGCGAGATGAACTCAAACACCTGGGCATCGTAGCCCTCGGCCTGCAGCAGCAGCGCACGCAGTGCGTCGGTCAGCATCTCGGCCTGCTCGGCCATGTGGATGCCGTGGCGCAGCATCGGCGCCAGCAGCTTTGGTGCGTGCATCTGCGGGCGCAGCTGTTGATGGCAGCAGGGTGAGCACAGGATGATGGCCGCGCCGCTGC
This sequence comes from Betaproteobacteria bacterium, assembly GCA_031411635.1. Classification (GTDB taxonomy): domain Bacteria; phylum Pseudomonadota; class Gammaproteobacteria; order Burkholderiales; family Burkholderiaceae_C; genus Pseudaquabacterium. Next base: position 151 of record JANOBL010001094.1, on the reverse strand, counting down.
GCACGCCTCGGTGCATGGCGATGTCGGTGGCGGTGTCGCAGGCATGCAGCGCGATCATGATGTCGATGGGGCCGGTGGCATGGCTGCGCACATCGCCGGTGTCTAAGTGCAGGCCGGCCAGGCCCAGCCGCGCCACCGCGCTGTTGCACAG
>JANOBL010001093.1:0-7509 GCA_031411635.1 Betaproteobacteria bacterium | reverse complement strand
GCCAGTTTGAGGCCGGCCTGCGGCGCGCACTGACGGGCCGGCTGGCCGATCCGGCGCGCACGCTGGTCTGGCCGCATCGCTGAAAGCGCGCTACACCAGCCCGGCCACCAGATCGGCCACAAAATCCGCAATCGCCAGGCTGGCAGTCAAGCCCGGGGACTCGATGCCAAACAGGTTGACCAGCCCGGCCACACCGTGCTGTGCCGGCCCGTCGATGCGGAAATCGGCCGCCGGCTCACCCGGCCCACTGATCTTGGGCCGGATGCCGGCATAGCCCGGCTGCAGCGCGTTGTCGGGCAGTGCCGGCCAGTAGCGCCGCACCTCGGCATAGAAGGCTTGCGCCTCGTCGGCATGCACGCTGTAGTCCACCGTGTCCACCCAGGCAAAACTGGGGCCAAAGCGGGCCTGGCCGCCCAGGTCCAGGCTCAAATGCACCCCCAGATGGCCGCTTACCCCTGGTGCTGGATAGACCAGGCGCGAAAACGGTGCCCGGCCGGTCAACGTGAAGTAGCAGCCCTTGGCCAGATGGTCTTGTGGCACCTGCCCGGGTGCCAGCCCGGACAGCGCGCGGGCCAGCGCCGGTGCACCCAGGCCGGCGCTGTTGACCACGCAACGCGCCCGCAGCGCCATCGGTGCGTCACCACCCACGTCCAGCGTGATGCCCTGGTCATCGATGCGCCCGCCCAGCACTGGCGAGCACAGCGCCAGCATCGCGCCGGCGCGTTCGGCATCACCCAACAAGGCCAGCATCAGGCCATGGCTGTCGATGATGCCGGTGGACGGCGACAGCAGCGCACCCACGCAGTGCAGCGCCGGCTCCAATGCCAAGGCCTGGCGGGCGGACAGGCTTTGCAGATCGTGCACGCCATTGGCCTGGGCGGTGGCTTGCAGCCTGGCCAGCGCCGGCAACTCGTCGGTGGCGGTGGCCACGATCAGCTTGCCGCAGCGCTGGTGCAACACGCCGTGGCTGTGGCAAAAATCGTAGAGCAAGGCCTTGCCCTGCACACACAGCCTGGCGCGCAGCGAGCCGGTGGGGTAGTAGATGCCGGCGTGGATGACCTCGCTGTTGCGCGCGCTGGTGACCGTGCCAAAGGCGGTCTCGGCCTCCAGGATGATCACCTCGCGGCCGGCCAGCGCCAGCGCGCGCGCCACCGCCAGGCCCACCACGCCGGCACCGATCACCACTGCATCGGCTTGCTCGATGGTTTCAGCGGCCATCGGCCATCACCGCTGCAGTCCGCCGCGCCGCCGCAATCGCCCCACCCTGGTCCCCCAAATCCCAGTACAGCCCGGCCATCAGTTGCAGCGCTTCGCGTGCCACGCTGCCCAGCAGGTGTTCATCGGGCGCATGCTGGGCGCAGGCCGGGTACGAGTGCGGCACCCACAGCGTGGGCAGGCCCAGCCCGTTGGCAAACACGTCGTTGGGCAGCGTGCCACCCAGGTTGGGCAGCAGCGCCGGTGTTTTTCCGGTGCTGCGCGCTATCGACGCCAGCGCCCAGTCCACCCACGGGTCTTGTGGATCGAGCCGGGTGGCTTGCATCAACAGGCCGCTGGCCTGCACATCAACATCGTCAAAGCCGTGGGCGTCCAAATGATCCCGCAGGTGCTGCAGAAAGCGGCCGCTGTCGCTGCCCACCACATACCTGATCTGGCAATGCGCCTGGGCCTGGCCCGGGATCGCATTGACCGGCGCCTCCGGGTTGCCGGTCTTGAAGGCCAGCACCTCCAGCGCATTCCAGCCAAACACCCGCTCGGCCGGCGTCAGGCCGGGCTCGCCCCAGTCTGGGTCCACCGCTGGGTCACCCACCCCCCCACCCACCGGGATGGCCGCCAGCGCCGCGCGCACGGGGGTGGGCAGTGCATCCGGCAGCAAAGCCTTGACGAGGATGCGGCCCTTGGCATCCACCATCGATGCGATGGCATGGGCCAGCCGGATGCCGGGGTTGCGCAGCAGGCCGCCCCAGTTGCCGGAATGGTGGCCGGCCGGCCGCAGCGCGATGCGCAAATCAAAATTGAAGCCACCGCGTGAGCCCAGAAACAGCGTGGGCCGGCCAGCCGCCACACGCGGGCCGTCGGACGCCAAAAACAGGTCGGCGGCCAGCGCGGGCCGGTGCAGCGCGCACACCTCGCCCAGGCCGGGCGAGCCGGTTTCTTCGCCCATCTCAAACAGCAGCTTCACGCTGTAGCCCAGCCGTCCGTCACGCGCTTGCAGCACCTGCGCCAAGGCCGCCAGGTTGATCGTGTGCTGGCCCTTGTTGTCGGCGCTGCCCCGGCCGTACCAGCGGTCGCCCTCCACCGTGAGCTGCCACGGGTCCAGGCCGGTGCGCCACAACGCGGCCTGGCCCCGCACCACGTCGCCATGGCCGTAGCCCAGCACCGTGAAGCTGGCACCAGGCTCGTGGCGCTCGGCCAACAAAAACGGGCTGCCGCCGGATACCGGGTTGTCCAGCAATCGGCAGGCAAAGCCCAGCGCCGCCAGATCGGGGCCGATCTGGGTATGCAGGTAATCGATCAGGGCCGGCGCCCGGGCGGGGTTCTGGCTCTCGGTGGGGCAGGCCACCCGGCGCGCCAGAGCGGCCTGGAATCGGCCGTCGTCAAAAAAAGTGGCGGCCAGGGCCAAGGCGTTTTCTCTGCTCATGCGGCGCTCTTTTCTCTCTTTTCTCTTCTCAACACGGATGCCTCGCAGCGTAATCGCCAGGGCCGGGCGCCACAACGCCCGGCAGTCCAGAGGCAGGCGCTGCCGGCCTGGCTTGTGGCAGACTGCCGCAATCATCACACCATTGAGACATCACCATGCCCAGCTCCGCCCCGCACAACCGCATTGCCCTGGTCACTGGCGCAGGCTCGGGCATCGGCCTGGCTTGCGCCACGGCGTTGTTGGCCGATGGCTGGCGGGTGGTGTTTACCGGCCGCCGCGCCGACGCGCTGGCCACCGCCATCGCCCAGGCGGGTGATCCTTGGGGCGACATCGCCGGGCGCGCCGTCGCGCTGCCCAGCGACGTGGGCGACGAGTCCTCGGTGGCGGTGCTGTTTGAGGCCATCCGCCAGCGTTTTGGCCGGCTGGATTTGCTGTTCAACAACGCCGGCATCTCGCTGCCGGTGCTCACACCCGACCAGATGGACGCCGCCACCTGGCGCCGTGCGGTGGACACCAACCTGAACGGCGCGTTTTTCTGTTTGTCCCAGGCCTTCAAGCTGATGCGCGAGCAAAGCCCCCAAGGCGGCCGCATCATCAACAACGGCTCGATCTCGGCCCATGCGCCGCGGCCCGGCTCGATCGCCTACACCGCCACCAAGCACGCGGTGACCGGGCTGACCCGCGCCGCCGCGCTGGACGGCCGGCCGTTTGACATCGCGGTGGGCCAGATCGACATCGGCAACGTGGCCAGCGACATGACCGAGCGCATGACCAAGGGTGTGCCGCAGGCCGACGGCAGCATCAAGCCCGAGGCGCGCATGGAGGTGGCGTCGGTGGCCAACAGCTTCTTGACGATGGCCAATCTGCCGCTCAGCGCCAATGTGCTGTTCATGACGGTGATGGCCACCAAGATGCCGTTTGTCGGCCGCGGTTGACAACACAGCGCATCCGCCAGAGATAAGGCCTGCCGCCGGCCGTGCTGGGCCGATCGGCGGTGCGCCAATCTGGCAGCATGGCCAGGCCATGCCATCCTTGATCGCCGTGCGCGTCTGCCGGCCTTGACCACGCTGCCGGCGCCCAGCCTTGCCCTGCCCTGGCCGCTGTTCCAGGGTGGGCGCTCGCCGCTGGCGCAATGCCTGACGCTGGCGCTGTTGCTGCATTTGCTGGTGGTGCTGGTATTTGGCAACACGCCGGGTGGCAGTGCCCGCCAGGGCGAGGGGGTTTGGGGCGCATTCGATGTGCGGCTGGTGGGCACCGACCCTGGCCGCCAACCCGAAGCCAGCGTGGCCGCCGTTGCCTACACCGGGCCGCAGGGCACGGCGTTGCAGCGGCGGTTTGGCGGTGCGGTGCGGGCCGCCGAGGCCCTGCCGCCGGTGCCGGACAGCCCGGGTGCCGCCAAGCTGGGCGTCTGGCAGGCGCAGGCGATCGACGCGACGCCGGCCTTGATGGAGCCGGCAGCGGCACCACCCAGCCCTGTGCCGGCGCCCGAACCGGCACCCGCTCAGCGCAAGCTGCCGGCGCCCGAGCGACCGGTGGCCATCCAGCCCTTGGCGACAACGGCGGTGAAGCCAGCGCCGGTCGAGCCGCTGGTATTGCCGGCGTTTGAAACCCAGGCCGTGGCAGTGGTGCCAGCACCTGCACCAGCACCAGCACCAATATCAGCACCAGCACCGGTACCCGTCCCTGCACCAGTACCAGTACCGCCGCCCGTTGCCCGCAGACTGCCAAGCACCGAGCATCCAGTGGCGATCCAGTCGCCGCCACCGCTGGCGCTGCCGCCGGAATCGGTTGACCGCCTGCCTTTGCCGGTTTTGCAAACCCAGGCCGCCGCGCCCACGCCCGTGCCGACACCTGCGGCAACACCACCGGTGTTGGCCCCGGCAGCCGCATCACCCGCGCCACTGGCCACGCCGGCCGCCTCGCCAACACCCAGCGCAGCACCCGGCCCCGCTGTTGCCACCGCAGCGCGCCCGCTGCCGGCGGGTGGTGCCCCGGATGCCGGCGCCAGCCTGGGGCATGACGTGGCCACTGCGCCGTCGCTGCCAGCCAGCGCGCCGCGTCTCAACCTGCAGCTTGTGCGGCCACGCGGTGGTGCAATCTCGGCCCAAGGCGGCTCCGGCCTGTTGCAGATGCTGCCGCACCCGCCCGAGACCAAGACCAAGCTGGCAGAAGACCTGGCCCAGGCCGCCAAACCCGATTGCCGCAAAGCCTATGCCGCGATGGGCTTGGCAGCAGTGGTGCCACTGGTGGCCGATGCACTGCGCGACAAAGGCTGCCGCTGGTAGCGCGGTGCGACACTGTCGGCCCAGCGCTTAGGCCCCCCATTCAACCCTCGGACAACCCCCATGACATCTCGACTGCAAGGCAAAACCGCCTTCATCACCGCCGCCGGCCAAGGCATAGGACGGGCCATTGCCGAGGCTTTTGTGCGCGAGGGCGCCCAGGTGATCGCCACCGACATCAATGCCGCCTTGCTGCATGCGCTGGCCGAGGCCACCGGCTGCCGGGCCCGGGTACTGGATGTCACCGATGCGGCGGCGGTGGCCGCCATCGCAGCCGAGGTCGGGCCGGTCAACGTGCTGGTCAATGCGGCGGGTTTTGTGCATGCCGGCAGCGTGCTCGATTGCAGCGAGGCCGAGTGGGAGTTTGGTTTCAACCTCAACGTGCGCTCGCAGTTTCGCCTGATCAAGGCCATGCTGCCTGGCATGCTGGCCGCTGGCGGCGGCGCTATCGTCAACCTGGCCTCGGTGGCCGGCAGCATCAAGGGTGCGCCGAACCGCTTTGTCTACGGTGCCACCAAGGCCGCGGTGATCGGGCTGACCAAGTCGGTGGCGGCTGATTTTGTCGCCCGCGGCATCCGCTGCAATGCGATCTGCCCAGGCACGGTGGAGTCGCCCAGCCTGCGCGACCGCATCAGCGCCCAAGCCCAGGCCAGTGGCCAGACGCTGGCCGAGGTGGAAGCCGCTTACGTGGCCCGCCAGCCGATGGGCCGGCTGGGCCGCACCAGCGAGATCGCCGCACTGGCGGTTTACCTGGCCAGCGACGAGAGCGCCTTCACCACCGGCACCGCGCAGATCATCGACGGCGGCTGGTCCAACTGAGCCGCCGCCGTGCTGCGTGCCGGTTGGGGCTGCCGCGCCGCTTGCGCGCTACAGGGCGCGCCGCAAGCCCCTCCATCCAGGGGATATGGGCGGCAAATCCACCCCCTCATGCATGGGAACAGGCCACAAACCCGAATCAGTATTTATGAAAGCAGGCGATAAAATGAAACCTGGCATCAATGGTCTGGGCGAGCAAAACCAGACCCTCTGTATGCGCCGGATCCGGCACTGATCAGCGGCTGATCTCTATCGGGTTGACGACGCGACATGGTGCCCATGAAAACAACGCGTCGTCGGTGGTGGTTGCCGGCGGTTTCAGGGGGGGGGAACCCTTTGAAGGCCTCAAGGTCATGCAGACAAGAACCGTCACCATCCACACCGGCGCCCGCATCCGTGTGCCAGAGCACATCCAGCGCATCGACACCCACAGCACCCATGGTTGGCAGATGCGTTACGGCCAGCCCACGCTGTTTTTCTCCGACGGTCAAGGCCCGGGCAATGGCCCCCGGCCGGCACTCAAGCGCGCAGTGGACGCGCTGCGCCAGCGCATTGCCGATCTGCCGGCACCCACCGGCCTGCAGCGCGAGACCAGCCCCAACAAACAAAACGATCTGCCGGTGGGCATCAGCGGGCCCATCCTGCGCCAACGGCCTGGCCGCTCGGTGCCCGAGTGCCATTTTTCGGTCAACCTGCCGCGCTATGGCACCAAGCCGCTGCGCCGCAGCGTCTACATTGCCAACCAGAACACCTACACCCCCGAGCGCTATACCGAGGCGCTCAACGCGGCGCTGGAAATGCGCCGCGCTGCCGAAGCCCAATACCAGATCGACGCGACTTCTGCCAAGCGCCGCGAAGCAGCCAAGCTTTAGCGGTGTTTGTCGGCGGCGCATGCGGATGGTGCCGGGCCGGGGCATGGGGGTCAACCTCTATGAAGGATTGCCGCCATGACCAGCCCCAGCATTCGCATCCACGCCGCTGACAACGTGGTCATCGCCCGCCGCCAGTTGTTGGGTGGCACGGTGCTGGCCGAAGAAGCCGATCTGGTGGTGGTTGGCTTGGTGCCGCCCGGCCACAAGCTGGCCACCCGGGCTATTTGCCAGGGCGAGGCGGTGCGCCGCTACAACCAGGTGATCGGCCATGCCACGCAGGCCATTGCGGCCGGCCAGCATGTGCACAGCCACAACCTGGTGTTCAGCAGCTTTGCGCGCACGCACGAGGTGGGTACCGGCACCCAACCCACAGCCTACGCGGCCGAACCGGCCACGTTCATGGGCATAGCCCGGCCCGATGGCCGGGTGGCCACCCGCAACTACATCGGCGTGCTGACCTCGGTCAATTGCTCGGCCACCGCCGCACGCGCGATTGCCGATCATTTCAGGCGCGACATCCGGCCGGAATCATTGGCGGCGTTTCCCAATGTCGATGGTGTGGTGGCGCTCACCCACGGCATGGGCTGCGCCACCGACAGCGAGGGCGAAGAACTGCAGGTGCTGCGCCGCACCTTGGGCGGCTATGCCCGCCATGCCAACTTTGCGGCGGTGCTGGTGGTGGGCCTGGGCTGCGAGACCAACCAGATCCAGGGCTTGATCGCCCAAGAAGGCCTGCAAGAAGGCGCGTTGCTGGTCACCTTCAACATCCAGGACAGTGGTGGCACGGCCAAGACCGTGGCGCGTGGCATTGCCGAGATCAAGCGCTTGCTGCCCGAGGCCAACCGTGTGCAGCGCCAGCCGGTGCCGGCGCGCCACCTGGTGGTGGGGCTGCAGTGTGGGG